>NZ_JBSGDB010000068.1:0-26695 GCF_053602155.1 Streptomyces sp. NPDC004561 | reverse complement strand
CCGAGGGTGTAGCCGAAGCCCGGCTCCAGCGGCTCGATCACGAACCGGGAGCGGAACTCGTCGACGACCTCTTCGGTCAACGAGGGACGCTGAGCGATCAGCATGCGTGGATCAGATCCTTCATTCGTGGACGCCCGCTATTTGACGTCCGACGGAGACCGCGCCAATGAGAGGCGCGGGTACTGCAAGGGTACGGGCGGCACGACCCTTTCGGACCGTGCCGCCCGGACCAGCGACCTGTGAAGCGTCAGACGCGGCGACGCTTCGGCGGGCGGCAGCCGTTGTGCGGGGTCGGGGTGACGTCCTGGATGGAGCCGACCTCGAGGCCCGTGGCCTGCAGGGAGCGGATCGCGGTCTCACGACCGGAGCCCGGGCCCTTGACGAACACGTCGACCTTGCGCATGCCGTGCTCCTGGGCGCGGCGGGCGGCCGACTCGGCGGCCATCTGCGCGGCGAACGGCGTGGACTTCCGGGAGCCCTTGAAGCCGACGTGGCCGGCGGAGGCCCAGGAGATCACGTTGCCGGACGGGTCCGTGATCGAGACGATCGTGTTGTTGAACGTGCTCTTGATGTGCGCGTGGCCGTGAGCGACGTTCTTCTTTTCCTTGCGGCGCACCTTCTTGGCAGCGCCCTGACGACCCTTGGGGGGCATCTACTAACTCCTACGGGGAGGTGGTCGGTCCTACAGCGAAGACCGCTGATGAAGCGTTGTCCGCTGAGGACTACTTCTTGCCCGGCTTCTTCTTGCCGGCGATGGCGCGACGCGGGCCCTTGCGGGTGCGGGCGTTGGTGCTGGTGCGCTGACCGCGGACGGGCAGACCGCGACGGTGACGGAGACCCTGGTAGCAGCCGATCTCGACCTTGCGGCGGATGTCGGCCTGGATCTCGCGACGGAGGTCACCCTCGGTCTTGATGTTGTTGTCCACGTACTCGCGGATCGCGACGAGCTGCTCTTCGCTCAGGTCACGAACACGGGTGTTCGGGTCGATGCCCGTCTCCGCCAGCGTCTGCTGCGAAAGGGTCCGGCCGATGCCGAACACGTAGGTGAGGGCGACCTCCACGCGCTTTTCGCGCGGGATGTCAACACCGGAAACGCGTGCCACTTAATGGCTCCTGGTGATCTTCGGAGGTCTTCCGCAGAACCGATTCCCAGCCGCCGTACCAGGTACGAACTGGGTCCCCGGCCTCCGAACCGGGGGTGTCAGGCGCCTTAGGCACCTGGATTCTGCGTATGAACATATTCAGCTCGCGTCGCGCGAATCTCTGCGATGTCGATGCAGAGGGTTTGGTCGTGCGTCAGCCCTGGCGCTGCTTGTGGCGCGGGTTCTCGCAGATGACCATGACCCGGCCGTGACGGCGGATCACCCTGCACTTGTCGCAGATCTTCTTGACGCTCGGCTTGACCTTCATTGGGTGAGGTTCTCCGGGTCAGTGCCATCGCACCGGGCAGGCCCGGTGCGCGGGCAAGATCTACTTGTACCGGTAGACGATCCGGCCACGCGTCAGGTCGTACGGAGACAGCTCCACCACGACCCGGTCGTCAGGGAGGATACGGATGTAGTGCATACGCATCTTGCCGCTGATGTGTGCCAGGACCTGGTGGCCGTTCTGGAGCTCGACCTTGAACATGGCGTTCGGCAGAGACTCGACGACAGTGCCCTCGATCTCGATGGCACCTTGCTTCTTGGCCACGCTTCGCCCTTCGAATCGACTACCTTGATCGACTCTCACGCTTCCCTTGCGGGCGCATGCGGACATGCGGGTGCACGAGAGCCGACGAGTCAGTCTACGTCGGCGCACCCGGAAAGGCGAATCGAGGGAGTCTGCCCCACTCGGGTGATCCCTATGCCGGCGGCGGGTCGGGCGCCGCCGTCCGGGGCCGTCAGAAAGCGGCGGACGCTGCTCGTAGCGGTCCTGGCCGTCGTCAGCCCAGCGGGTCGGGCGCCGTCGTCACGCCGTACTCCGCCAGCTTCGCTCTGCCGCCGTCCGGGGCCGTCAGGACCAGCGGGCCCTGCTCGGTGAGGGCGACGGAGTGCTCCCAGTGGGAGGACCAGGTGCCGTCGGTCGTGATGACCGTCCAGTCGTCGGAGAGCACCTCGGTGCGGGGGGTGCCGAGGGAGACCATGGGCTCGATGGCGAGGCAGAAGCCGGGCACCAGCTTGGGGCCCTTGCCGCGGCGGCGGTCGACGTAGTTCAGCAGGTGCGGGTCCATGTGCATCTCGGTGCCGATGCCGTGGCCGCCGTAGTCCTCGATGATGCCGTAGCGGCCGCCGCCCGGCTTGGGCTGGCGCCGGATGTAGGTCTCGATCGCCCGGGAGACGTCGACCAGGCGGTTGCCCAGCTTCATCGCCGCGATGCCGGCCCACATGGACTCTTCCGTCACCCGGGACAGCTCCACCAGCTCCGGGGAGTGACCGGAGCCCACGAAGGCCGTGTACGCGGCGTCGCCGTGCCAGCCGTCGACGATCGCGCCGCAGTCGATGGAGATGACGTCGCCGTCCTTGAGGACGACCTCGTCGGACGGGATGCCGTGGACGACCACGTCGTTCACCGAGGTGCAGATGGTCGCCGGGAAGCCGCCGTAGCCCAGGAAGTTCGACTTGGCGCCGTGCTCGGCGAGGACCTTGCGGGCGACCTCGTCCAGATCCTTGGTGGAGGCGCCCGGCACCGCGGCTTCACGGGTCGCCGCGTGGATGGCGGCTACGACCAGGCCCGCCGCACGCATCTTGGCGATCTGCTCGGGCGTCTTGATCTGCACCATGGGGGCCTGCGCTCTCCGTCACTCGCGTCGGCTGGGTTACGTACACAACAGTACGGCCGCGGCGCCCGGGCAGGGCACCGCGGCCGGAAGGGCCGGGATCTACTTCTCGGCCTTCTCGCGCTTGAGGGCCTCCAGGGCCCGCTGCGTGATCTCGTCCACCGGGCCCAGGGAGGAGATCGTCACGACCAGGCCCTGCGCCTTGTAGTAGTCGATGATCGGCTCGGTCTGCGTGTGGTAGACCTCCAGCCGCGTGCGGACCGTGTCCTCGGAGTCGTCGTCGCGCTGGTACAGCTCACCGCCGCAGACGTCGCAGACGCCCTCCCGCTTCGGCGGGCTGTACGTCACGTGGAAGACGTGCGAGGAGTCGTTGCGGCAGATGCGCCGGCCGGCGATCCGCTTGACGACCTCGTCCTCGGGGACCTCCAGGTCCAGAACGGCGTCCAGCGTGATCCGCTCGGACTCCAGCAGCTGGTCCAGCGCCTCCGCCTGCGACACGTTGCGCGGGAAGCCGTCCAGCAGGAAGCCGTTCACCGCGTCCGACTGCTCCATGCGGTCCTTGGCCATCGCGATGGTGACCTCGTCCGGCACCAGCTCGCCGCGGTCCATGTAGGACTTCGCCAGCTTGCCCAGCTCGGTCTGCCGGCTGATGTTGGCCCGGAACAGATCACCCGTGGAGATGTGCGGGATGGCCAGCTGCTCTGATAGCCGGACGGCCTGCGTTCCCTTACCGGCACCCGGCGGCCCGACGAGGACGATACGCATCAGCGGAGGAACCCTTCGTAATTGCGCTGCTGGAGCTGGCTCTCGATCTGCTTCACCGTCTCGAGACCGACACCCACGATGATCAGGATGCTGGTACCGCCGAACGGGAAGTTCTGGCTTGCCCCGAAGCCCACCAACGCCATTGTCGGTACGAGAGCGATCAGCCCCAGATACAGCGAACCCGGCCAGGTGATCCGGTTGAGCACGTAGCTGAGGTACTCAGCGGTCGGTCGGCCAGCCCGGATGCCCGGGATGAAGCCACCATACTTCTTCATGTTGTCGGCGACTTCCTCGGGGTTGAAGGAGATCGCCACGTAGAAGAACGCGAAGAAAACGATGAGCAAGAAGTACAGAGTGATGTAAATCGGGTGGTCGCCCTTGGTCAGATTCTGCTGGACCCACTGCTTCCAGCCCGAGTTACCCCCCGCGAACTGCGCCACGAGTGCCGGAATGTAGAGCAGCGACGAGGCGAAGATGACCGGAATCACACCCGCCTGGTTCACCTTGAGCGGGATGTACGTGGACGTACCACCGTAGGAACGACGGCCGATCATGCGCTTCGCGTACTGCACCGGGATGCGGCGCTGGGCCTGCTCGACGAAGACGACGAGCGCGACCATGACCAGGCCGACCAGGATGACCGTGCCGAACTCGATCCAGCCGCCGGCCAGGGTGCCCTGCTTCTTGATCGCCCACAGCGCGGACGGGAAGGTCGCGGCGATCGAGATGAACATCAGGATCGACATGCCGTTGCCGATGCCCCGGTCGGTGATCAGCTCGCCGAGCCACATCACGACGGCCGTGCCGGCGGTCATGCAGACGACCATCGTGATCGTCGTGAAGATCGCCTGGTTCGGGACGATGCTCGAGGCGACCGAGCAGCCGTTGAAGAGCGCGCCGCTGCGGGCGGTGGCGACCAGACCGGTGCCCTGGAGGATGGCGAGGGCGACGGTCAGGTAACGCGTGTACTGCGTGATCTTCGCCGTACCGGCCTGGCCCTCCTTCTTCAGGGCTTCCAGGCGCGGGATGACCACGGTCAGCAGCTGGAGGATGATGCTGGCCGTGATGTACGGCATGATGCCGAGCGCGAAGACCGTGATCTGCAGCAGCGCGCCACCGCTGAACATGTTCACGAGGCCGAAGAGGCCCTGGTTGGCCCCCGCCTCGCTCACACACTGCTGGACGGCCTTGTAGTTGACGCCGGGGATCGGGATGTGGGTACCGACCCGGTAGACCACGATGATGGCCAGCGTGAAGAGCAGTTTCTTGCGCAGGTCGGGCGTCCTGAACGCCCGGGCGAACGCGGTGAGCACGGTGCCTCCTGCGACCCCCACGCAAGTGCGTCAAGGGTGACGGTCTGAGGTTCGACGAATACGAAAAAGAACAGTGCAGGCCACCTTACCGGCGACACTGCCCCCCTTGGAACGACCAACCGGGGATACCCCATTGTGAGGTATCCCCGGTCGGGACCGTTTACGTCATCGAAGCGCCTGAGGAAGTGCTCAGACGAGCTCGGTGACCGTACCGCCGGCGGCGGTGATCTTCTCCTTGGCGGAGCCGGAGACGGCGTCGACCGTCACCTGCAGCGCCACGGAGAGCTCGCCCTGGCCGAGGACCTTGACGAGGCTGTTCTTGCGAACGGCACCCTTGGCCACCAGACCCTCGACCGTGACCTCGCCACCCTCGGGGTAGAGCGCGGCCAGCTTGTCGAGGTTCACGACCTGGTACTCGGTCTTGAACGGGTTCTTGAAGCCCTTCAGCTTCGGGAGGCGCATGTGCAGCGGCATCTGGCCGCCCTCGAAGCGCTCCGGAACCTGGTAGCGGGCCTTGGTGCCCTTGGTACCACGACCGGCCGTCTTACCCTTCGACGCCTCACCACGACCGACACGGGTCTTGGCGGTCTTGGCGCCGGGGGCGGGACGGAGGTTGTGGATCTTCAGCGGGTTCTGCTCCGCCATGATCAGTCGACCTCCTCGACCGTCACGAGGTGGCGGACGGTGTGCACCATGCCGCGGAACTCGGGGCGGTCCTCCTTGACGACCTGCGTGTTGATGCCCTTGAGACCAAGGGAGCGCAGGGTGTCACGGTGGTTCTGCTTGCTGCCGATGTAGGACTTGACCTGCGTGATCCTGAGCTGAGCCATCACGCACCCGCCCCGGCACGAGCACGCAGCAGAGCCGCGGGGGCGACGTCCTCCAGGGGCAGACCACGGCGGGCCGCGACCTCCTCGGGACGCTGCAGGCCCTTCAGGGCCTCCACGGTCGCGTGCACGATGTTGATCGCGTTGTCGGAGCCGAGCGACTTCGACAGGATGTCGTGGATACCGGCGCACTCGAGCACGGCACGCACCGGGCCACCGGCGATAACGCCGGTACCGGGGGACGCGGGCTTGAGCAGCACGACGCCGGCAGCCTTCTCACCCTGGATGGGGTGGGGGATGGTGCCCTGGATCCGGGGGACCTTGAAGAAGTGCTTCTTGGCCTCCTCAACACCCTTGGCGATGGCGGCCGGCACCTCCTTGGCCTTGCCGTAACCGACACCCACGGTGCCGTCACCATCGCCCACCACGACCAGCGCGGTGAAGCTGAAGCGACGACCACCCTTCACAACCTTGGCGACGCGGTTGATCGCGACGACGCGCTCAACGTACGCGGTCTTCTCGGCGGCAGCAGCGCCGCCGTCACGGCCCTTCCGGTCCCGCCGCTCGCCGCCACCGGCACCGCCACCGCGGCGCTGGGGTCCAGCCATTGGATTTACCTCTCTCTTTTCCGCTAGCTACGGCGGCTCAGAACCTGAGCCCGGCCTCGCGGGCGGCGTCCGCCAGGGCGGCGATGCGCCCGGCGTACTGGTTGCCACCACGGTCGAACACGACGGCCTCGACACCGGCGGCCTTGGCGCGCTCGGCGACCAGGGCGCCGACCTGCTTGGCCTGCGCGGACTTGTCGCCCTCGCCACCACGGATCGAGCTGTCCAGAGTGGACGCCGAAGCCAGGGTGTGGCCCTTCAGGTCGTCGATCACCTGCGCCACGATGTGGCGGTTGGAGCGGGTCACGACCAGACGGGGACGCTCCGCCGTACCGGAAAGGTTCTTGCGGATCCGGATGTGACGGCGCTTGATCGCGGCGCGCTTGTAGGCGTCGCCCTTGAGGATCTTCTGCCCGTATGCCATGGCTTACTTACCCGCCTTTCCGACCTTGCGGCGGATGACTTCGCCCTCGTACTTGACGCCCTTGGCCTTGTACGGGTCAGGCTTGCGCAGCTTGCGGATGTTGGCCGCAACCTCGCCGACCTTCTGCTTGTCGATGCCCTCGACCGAGAACCGGGTGGGGGCCTCCACCTTGAAGGTGATGCCCTCGGGGGCCTCGATGACGATCGGGTGGCTGTAGCCGAGCGCGAACTCGAGGTTCGAGCCCTTGGCGGTCACGCGGTAACCGACACCACTGATCTCGAGCTTCTTCACGTAACCCTGGGTCACGCCGGTGATCATGTTCGCCACCAGCGTGCGGGACAGGCCGTGCAGGGCCTTGTTCTGACGCTCGTCGTTCGGGCGGGTGACGTTCAGGACGCCGTCCTCACCCTTGACGATCTCGATCGGTGCCACGACGGTGTGGGTCAGCTCGCCCTTGGGGCCCTTGACCTTGACCGTACGGCCGTCGATGGTGACGTCCACGCCGGCGGGAACCGCGATGGGGAGCTTGCCGATGCGCGACATAGCTGTTTCCTCCGTTCCCTTCTGCTACCAGACGTAGGCGAGGACTTCCCCACCCACGCCCTTCTTGCCGGCCTGCTTGTCGGTGAGGAGCCCGTGCGACGTGGAGATGATCGCCACGCCGAGGCCGCCGAGCACCTTCGGCAGGTTGGTGGACTTCGCGTACACCCGGAGACCGGGCTTGGAGATCCGCTTGATGCCCGCGATGGAGCGCTCACGGTTCGGGCCGAACTTCAGCTCGAGAACGAGGTTCTTGCCGACCTCGGCGTCCTCGACCTTCCAGCCCGTGATGAAGCCCTCCTGCTGGAGGATCTCCGCGATGTGCGACTTGATCTTCGACGCCGGCATCGTCACGGAGTCGTGGTATGCCGAGTTCGCGTTCCGCAGACGCGTAAGCATGTCTGCGATCGGATCAGTCATGGTCATGAATTGGCCTTCGGCCTCTCTCGCCGGGGTTTCCTGGTGCGCCATCCCTCTCCCCGATCCGAGACGGGACGGGTGCGGCGCGGTGGACCTACGGCGTAGTAAGTCGTACGGGCGACAGACGCCCAACCCCACAAGCCTAAGGCATGCGGAGGTGGGCCTCTGCCGACCCAGATGCTTACCGAGAGTCTCCGGAATCCCTAAAAGGGGGATTACCAGGAGCTCTTGGTCACGCCCGGCAGCTCGCCACGGTGAGCCATCTCACGAAGGCACACGCGGCACAGGCCGAACTTGCGGTACACGGAGTGCGGACGGCCGCAGCGCTGGCAGCGGGTGTAGCCACGCACACCGAACTTGGGCTTGCGAGCAGCCTTGGCAATCAGAGCCTTCTTCGCCATCTCGCTCACGCCTCCTTGAACGGGAAGCCGAGGTGACGAAGGAGCGCGCGGCCCTCAGCGTCGTTGGTCGCCGTGGTGACCACGGTGATGTCCATGCCCCGGGTACGGTCGATCTTGTCCTGGTCGATCTCGTGGAACATGACCTGCTCCGTGAGACCGAAGGTGTAGTTGCCACGGCCGTCGAACTGCTTGGGGGACAGGCCGCGGAAGTCGCGGATGCGCGGCAGCGCGAGCGACAGGGTGCGGTCCAGGAACTCCCACATGCGGTCGCCACGGAGCGTGACGTGGGCACCGATCGGCTGGCCCTCACGCAGCTTGAACTGCGCGATGGACTTGCGGGCCTTGGTGACGGCCGGCTTCTGACCGGTGATGGTGGTCAGGTCGCGGATCGCGCCCTCGATCAGCTTCGAGTCACGGGCGGCGTCGCCGACACCCATGTTGACCACGATCTTGACGAGGCCGGGAACCTGCATGACGTTCTCGTACTTGAACTCGTCACGCAGCTTGCCCGCGATCTCCTCGCGGTACTTCTGCTTCAGACGCGGAGTGGTGGTGGTAGCCATCAGATGTCCTCACCCGTCCGCTTGGCAACGCGGATCTTGTTGCCCTCGTCGTCGAAGCGGTAACCGACACGCGTGACGACCTTCTGACCGTCCTTCTCCACGACCAGCTGGACGTTGGAGACGTGGATCGGGGCCTCGGTGGTCACGATGCCGCCGGCCTGGGAACCGCGAGCGGTCGGACCGGCCTTGGTGTGCTTCTTGACCCGGTTGACACCCTCGACCAGGACGCGCTCCTCGCGCGGGTAAGCGGCAATGACCTTGCCCTGCTTGCCCTTGTCCTTACCGGTGATGACCTGGACCAGGTCGCCCTTCTTGATCTTCATGCTTACAGCACCTCCGGCGCGAGCGAGATGATCTTCATGAACTTCTTCTCGCGCAGCTCACGGCCGACCGGGCCGAAGATACGGGTGCCGCGAGGGTCGCCGTCGTTCTTCAGAATGACGGCGGCGTTCTCGTCGAAGCGGATGTACGAGCCGTCCGGACGACGGCGCTCCTTGACGGTGCGAACGATGACCGCCTTGACGACGTCACCCTTCTTCACGTTGCCACCGGGGATCGCGTCCTTGACGGTGGCGACGATGACGTCACCGATGCCCGCGTAGCGGCGACCGGAGCCACCGAGCACACGGATGCAAAGGATCTCCTTCGCACCAGTGTTGTCGGCGACACGCAGTCGCGACTCCTGCTGGATCACGTCTATCTCCTGTTTGTCTGCCGGTTCCCCGGGGGCCGCTCAACCGAGCGGCCCCCGGAGCCTGGCGGAACTGTCCTGCGAGGGGCGCCCCGCAGGAGAATTACTTGGCCTTCTCGAGGATCTCGACGACGCGCCAGCGCTTCGTCGCGGACAGCGGCCGGGTCTCCATGAGGAGGACGCGGTCGCCGACACCCGCGGCGTTCTGCTCGTCGTGCGCCTTGAGCTTGTTCGTACGGCGGATGACCTTGCCGTACAGCGCGTGCTTGACACGGTCCTCGACGGCGACGACGACGGTCTTGTCCATCTTGTCGCTGACGACGAGACCCTCACGGGTCTTGCGGAAACCGCGCGCCTCGGTGTTCTCAGTCACGTTCTTCTCGCTCATCAGGCGTTCTCCACCGTCTCGATGCCGAGCTCACGCTCACGCATGAGGGTGTAGATCCGGGCGATGTCCTTGCGGACCGCCTTCAGACGGCCGTGGTTCTCGAGCTGACCGGTCGCCGCCTGGAAGCGGAGATTGAACAGCTCTTCCTTGGCCTCGCGGAGCTTCGCCAGAAGCTCCTCGTTGTCCAGCTCGCGCAGCTCGGACGCCTTGGTACCGGCCGACATCACGCTTCACCTGCCTCGCGCTTGACGATCCGGCACTTCATCGGCAGCTTGTGGGCCGCACGAAGCAGCGCCTCACGGGCGATCTTCTCGTTGGGGTACGAAAGCTCGAACATCACGCGTCCGGGCTTGACGTTGGCGATCCACCACTCCGGAGAGCCCTTACCGGAACCCATGCGGGTCTCGGCAGGCTTCTTGGTGAGGGGACGGTCCGGGTAGATGTTGATCCAGACCTTGCCACCACGCTTGATGTGACGCGTCATGGCGATACGAGCGGCCTCGATCTGACGGTTCGTCACATACGCCGGGGTGAGCGCCTGGATGCCGTACTCGCCGAACGCAACCGTCGTGCCACCCTTGGCAGCGCCGCTGCGTCCGGGGTGGTGCTGCTTGCGGTGCTTGACCCTACGGGGGATCAGCATTTCGGTCAGGCCTCCGTTCCGGTGCTCTCAGCCGGAGCGGACGCGGGAGCCTCGGCCTTGGGGGCCTCGGCGCCGGCAGCCTGCTGCGGCTTGCGACCGCGCCGCTCGCCACCACGGCCACCACGGGCCGGGCGGTCGGCGCCACCGCGGGCCGGGCGGTTACCCGCACGGGCGGCAGCGTTCTCGGCGCGGACCTCGGCGATGTTCTTGACGTCGCCCTTGTAGATCCAGACCTTCACACCGATGCGGCCGAAGGTCGTCTTGGCCTCGAAGAAGCCGTAGTCCACGTTCGCGCGGAGCGTGTGCAGGGGCACGCGGCCCTCGCGGTAGAACTCCGAGCGGGACATCTCGGCGCCGCCGAGGCGGCCGCCGCACTGGATCTTGATGCCCTTGGCGCCGGCCTTCATCGCCGACTGCATGCTCTTGCGCATGGCACGGCGGAAGGAGACGCGGGAGGAGAGCTGCTCGGCGACGGCCTGGGCAACCAGCTGAGCGTCGGTCTCGGGGTTCTTGACCTCGAGGATGTTCAGCTGGACCTGCTTGCCCGTGAGCTTCTCGAGGTCACCGCGGATGCGGTCGGCCTCGGCGCCACGGCGGCCGATGACGATGCCCGGACGAGCGGTGTGGATGTCCACACGCACGCGGTCACGGGTGCGCTCGATCTCAACCTTCGAGATGCCGGCGCGCTCCATGCCGGACGTCATCATCCGACGGATGGCGACGTCTTCCTTGACGTAGTCCTTGTACAGCTTGTCGGCGTACCAACGCGACTTGAAGTCGGTCGTGACACCGAGCCGGAACCCGTGCGGGTTTACCTTCTGGCCCATTACCGGGTTCCTTCCTTGCTGCTGACGACCACGGTGATGTGGCTGGTCCGCTTGCGGATCCGGTAGGCGCGGCCCTGGGCACGCGGACGGAACCGCTTCAGGGTCGGGCCCTCGTCGACGTACGCCTCGGAGATGTAGAGGCTGTCGGCGTCGGTGTGGTCGTAGTTGTGCGCGGCGTTGGCGATGGCGCTGTCGAGCACCTTGCCGACCGGCACGGAGGCTGCCTGCGGAGCGAATCGCAGAACAGCCTGGGCCTCCGTGGCGTCCATGCCACGGATGAGGTCCACCACGCGGCGGGCCTTCATGGGCGTGACGCGGATGTACCGCGCCTGGGCCCTGGCTTCCATGGTTGTCCCTTCAGTTACTTACGTGTCTGAATGCGATCCGCTACTAGCGGCGCTTCGACTTCCGGTCTTCCTTGACGTGGCCCCGGAAGGTGCGGGTCGGCGAGAACTCGCCGAGCTTGTGGCCGACCATCGACTCGGTGACGAACACCGGGATGTGGGTCTTGCCGTTGTGCACCGCGATCGTGTGGCCGAGCATGGCCGGGACGATCATCGAGCGACGGGACCAGGTCTTGATGACGTTCTTGCTGCCGGCTTCGTTCTGGACGTCCACCTTCTTCATCAGGTGGTCGTCGACGAAGGGCCCCTTCTTCAAGCTACGAGGCATCTCAACCCGTCCTTAGCGCTTCTTGTTCGTCTTGCGGCGGCGGACGATGTACTTGTTCGACGCCTTCTTGGGCGAACGAGTACGGCCTTCCTTCTTGCCCCACGGGGACACAGGGTGGCGACCACCGGACGTCCGGCCCTCACCACCACCGTGCGGGTGGTCAACCGGGTTCATCACGACACCACGGACGGTCGGGCGAACGCCCAGCCACCGCTTACGGCCGGCCTTACCCCAGTTGATGTTGCTCTGCTCGGCGTTGCCGACCTCACCGATGGTGGCGCGGCAGCGGACGTCGACCAGGCGGATCTCGCCGGACGGCATGCGCAGGTGGGCCATCGAGCCCTCCTTCGCGAGCAGCTGCACGGAGGCACCGGCGGAGCGGGCGAACTTGGCACCGCCACCGGGACGGAGCTCGATCGCGTGGATCGTGGTACCGACCGGGATGTTGCGGAGGGCCAGGTTGTTGCCCGGCTTGATGTCGGCCCCGGGACCGTTCTCGACGCGGTCACCCTGCTGCAGGTTGCGCGGGGCGAGGATGTAGCGCTTCTCGCCGTCGGCGTAGTGCAGCAGCGCGATGCGCGCGGTGCGGTTGGGGTCGTACTCGATGTGCGCGACCTTCGCCGGCACGCCGTCCTTGTCGTGACGACGGAAGTCGATCACTCGGTAGGCGCGCTTGTGTCCGCCACCCTGGTGGCGAACGGTCACACGACCGGCGTTGTTACGGCCGCCCTTGCTGTGCAGGGGGCGGACCAGCGACTTCTCCGGCGTGGACCGCGTGACCTCGACGAAGTCGGCGACGCTGGCGCCACGACGGCCCGGCGTAGTCGGCTTGTACTTGCGGATTCCCATTTCTCAGTCCTCGTCCGATATCGGACGATCCGACCCGCTTACGCGGTCGGACCGCCGAAGATGTCGATACGGTCGCCCTCGGCGAGGGTCACGATCGCGCGCTTGCTGCCGGCACGCTGACCGAAACCGGTCTTCGTGCGCTTGCGCTTGCCCTGGCGGTTGATCGTGTTGACCCCGGTGACCTTGACGTCGAAGACCGCCTGGACGGCCTGCTTGATCTGGGTCTTGTTGGCGTTCGGGTCGACGATGAACGTGTACTTGTTCTCGTCGAGGAGCGCGTAGCTCTTCTCGGAGACGACCGGCTTCAGCAGGACGTCACGGGGGTCCGTGTACGACTTGCTCAGCGGGGTCTCGACGGTGTTCTTGCCCTCGGTGGCGTGGCGACGCGCCTTGGCGACGCGCGCGGCCTTGGCGGCCTTGGCGGCCTTGGAGGCAATGCTCGGGTGACGCGTAGCCATCAGGCCTCGCTCCCTTCGGTGTCAGCGGCCTTGGGGCCAGACACGAAGGACTCGAAAGCGGCCTGGGTGAAGACCACGTCGTCCGAGACGAGAACGTCGTACGTGTTCAGCTGGCCCGGCTCCAGGATGTGGACCTGGGGCAGGTTGCGGGCGGACAGCCACGCGGCCTCGTCGGAGCGCTCGACGACCAGGAGCAGGTTCTTGCGCTCCGAGATCTTGCCGAACAGGCTCTTGGCGGCCTTGGTGGAGATCGCACCCTCGACCACGCCGGAGACGACGTGGATGCGGTTGTGACGCGCCCGGTCGGTGAGGGCACCGCGCAGGGCGGCGGCCTTCATCTTCTTGGGGGTCCGCTGCGAGTAGTCACGCGGCACGGGACCGTGCACGACGCCACCACCGGCGAACTGCGGCGCGCGGGTCGAACCCTGGCGGGCGCGACCGGTGCCCTTCTGGCGGTACGGCTTCTTGCCACCACCGCGGACCTCGCCACGCGTCTTGGTCTTGTGCGTGCCCTGACGGGCAGCGGCCAGCTGCGCGACGACGACCTGGTGGATCAGCGGAACGCTGACCTTGGCGTCGAAGATCTCCGCGGGGAGCTCGACGGAACCGGCCTTGTCGCCCGCCGGCGAAAGGATGTCAACAGTGCTCATCGGTTACCTCAGGCCCCCTTGGCCGCGGTGCGGACCAGGACGAGGCCGCCGTTCGGACCGGGAACCGCGCCCTTGATGAGCAGCAGACCCTTCTCCGCGTCAACGGCGTGGACGGTCAGGTTCTGGGTGGTGACCCGCTCGTTGCCCATGCGACCCGCCATGCGGAGGCCCTTGAACACGCGGCCCGGGGTGGCGCAGCCACCGATGGAACCGGGCGAGCGGTGCTTGCGCTGGGTGCCGTGTCCGGCGCCGAGGCCCTTGAAGTTGTGACGCTTCATGACACCGGCGAAGCCCTTGCCCTTGCTCTTGCCGGTCACGTCGACCTTGATGCCGGCCTCGAACACCTCGGCGGTGATCTCCTGGCCGAGGGTGTACTCGCTGGCGTCAGCGGTACGGATCTCGACGAGGTGGCGGCGGGGAGTGACGTCGGCCTTGGCGAAGTGGCCCTTGAGGGGCTTGTTCACCTTGCGCGGGTCGATCTCGCCGAAGGCGATCTGGACCGACTCGTAGCCGTCGACATCGTTCGTACGAACCTGGGTGACGACGTTGGGGCCGGCCTTGACGACGGTGACCGGAACAACACGGTTGTTCTCGTCCCACACCTGCGTCATGCCGAGCTTCTCGCCCAGGATGCCCTTGATCTGCTTAGCCATTCTCAGCTCACCGACCCTCAGAGCTTGATCTCGATGTCGACACCGGCCGGGAGGTCGAGTCGCATCAGAGAGTCAACGGTCTTGGGGGTGGGGTCGAGAATGTCGATCAGGCGCTTGTGCGTGCGCATCTCGAAGTGCTCGCGCGAGTCCTTGTACTTGTGCGGCGACTTGATGACGCAGTACACGTTCTTCTCAGTGGGCAGCGGCACCGGGCCCGCGACCGACGCACCAGTGCGGGTCACCGTCTCGACGATCTTCTTCGCCGAGGAGTCGATGACCTCGTGGTCGTAGGCCTTGAGCCGGATGCGGATCTTCTGTCCCGCCATGGCTACTCAGTAGTCCTGTCTCTTCTAACGCTCTGGAACCCGGTGTTTCTCTGGTTCGCTCCGACCCACGCGGTCGGGCGTGTCGCGCTCCCACTGACACAGATGTCCCTTGTTCGAACATCCCTGCGGGAATGCACACGGCCCTTCCGGAACCGCAGACCGGGGGCGAAAGGCCCACCGGGCGCCTGGCCGGTGCCGCGCCCACACTTCCCGGAAGATTCCCGTACGTCCGCCCCAGTGCTGCCCGAAGGCAGTTAGGGCGACGAGTACTGTGGGACTCGCTTCCAGTCCTCCCGGCGGGAGGCGCGCAGCATCAACACTCGACCGAGCAACTCGGACAGTCTGCCATATGGGGCGGGGGCTCCGCCAATCGAGCCGAAGAGATTACCCCGAAGGTGACGTAGGTCAAACCGGGGCCCGTCGCGGGCCGGTCACGGTCAGGTGGTGGACCGTACGTCGGTGCAGCCGCGCCGCTGCGCCTCGTGCTCGGCGAAGGCCTTCAGGGCGGAGCGGGCGAACGAGGCGGAGTAGTGCGGCACCGGATAGCTGTCGGTGTCCCTGTCGTACAGGTGGTAGAGCACGAACACCGCCTGCTGCGCGGACCGGGGCACGTGGCCGTGGTCCAGGGCGTGCTTGTCGGTGTACAGCGTGTTGATCGTGTGCTGCAGGATGCGAGCCTGCGGCTCGGTGTGCTGCCCGGCCTGGTGGTAGCCGCCCGGTCGTCGCGGCCTCCAGCGCCGCACCGAAGCGCGCCGCCACTTCCTGCCATGACAACCCCCGTGTGCCGTGCTGACGTGACCGCGTCACGGTAGCAAATGACCGGCTGCCGCAGGGCAGTTGACCACGGGGACCGACCGTCAGGGCCCCGTCGGCACCAGGTTGTTCGTGTTCAGGAGGTTTCCCCCGGCCGGGAGGCCGCGGGCTGTGCGGGACTCGCCGATGGCGGGGTCGCGGACCGAGACGGTCAGGGTGTAGGGCGGCTGGCCGGTGATGGTGTTGTGGGAGTCCACCGGTGTCATGAGCCCCTGCGTCACGGTGTGGGCGTCGTAGCCGGGGCACAGGGCCTTCAGCGGCAGGACGACCTCGCCGCCCCCACCACCGGTCAGGTCGATGCGCGTGCTGTCGGCGCCGTCCGCCTTCCCGCCGGTGCTCCAGGTGACCGGCAGGCCGTACGCCCCGGCGACCAGTCCGTGCGGCCCCTCGATCTCCACCGCGACGCCTTCACCGCCAAGGGTCCGGGACAGTTTCAGCGAGCCCTTGGGGCCCGGCGCGAACAGCAGCCCGACGTTCAGGTGGCCGGGGGCTCTGGACAGCCGCTCGTAGCCGTAGGAGCCGAGCACGAGCTGCGGGCCCGGCCGCGGGTGGTCGGGGGAATCCGGTGGCGGGGGCGAGGAGGCGTCCGCGGGGAGCGGGAAGTAGTGGTAGCCCCTGGCGCCGCAGTGGTCGCCGTCGGAGACGCCGCCTCCGGGCAGTGCCACGGCCTCGGCCGGACCGGACGCGGGCGGGCCGAACCACGAGAGCAGGTCCATCTGGTAGGCGCCCAGGAGCACCACGGCCGCCGCCGCCAGCCAGGGCACCGTGGCGGTCGCCCTCGCGCGCAGCGCGCCGCCCCTGGGTCCGCGCGGGCGCGACGCCGCCCTGGGCCTGCCCCGGAGCCGGCGGGCCAGCATCCTGGCCCGCGCCGACGGCTCCTTGGGCGCGGGCCCTCCGCCGCCCTCGGCCGCGTCCCGCAGGAACGCCGCCCACTGCTCGTCGGATATGGCGGACGGCTCGTCCGGGTGCTCGTCGGGGCCTTCGGCGGGCGGGACGGTACTCACGCGGTGAACCCTTCGCTGGGGCGGGGCCGGGGCATCGGTCATGATGCCGTACGCGTGTGACATGCCCCGTACGGGAAGGGCTGCGGGAACGCCGAAGAGGCCCGTACGACCGAAGTCGTACGGGCCTCTCCTGGGTCAGTGACCTTCAAGCAAGCGGAACTTACTTGACGATCTTGGTGACCTGGCCGGCGCCCACGGTGCGGCCACCCTCACGGATGGCGAACTTCAGGCCCTCCTCCATGGCGACGGGCTGGATGAGCTCCACCTTCATCTCGGTGTTGTCACCCGGCATGACCATCTCGGTGCCCTCGGGGAGGGTCACCACGCCGGTCACGTCCGTCGTACGGAAGTAGAACTGCGGGCGGTAGTTGTTGAAGAACGGCGTGTGGCGGCCACCCTCGTCCTTGGAGAGGATGTAGGCCTGCGCCTCGAACTCGGTGTGCGGGGTGACCGAGCCCGGCTTGATGATGACCTGGCCGCGCTCGACGTCCTCGCGCTTGATGCCGCGGAGCAGCAGACCGACGTTCTCACCGGCCTGGCCCTCGTCGAGCAGCTTGCGGAACATCTCGATACCGGTGACCGTGGTGGTGGTCTTCTCGGTCTTGATGCCGATGATGTCGACGGTCTCGTTGACCTTGAGGACACCACGCTCGATACGGCCGGTGACGACCGTACCGCGACCGGTGATCGTGAAGACGTCCTCGATCGGCATCAGGAACGGCTTGTCGACGTCGCGCTCCGGCTCCGGGATCGCGGTGTCGACGGCGTTCATGAGGTCCAGGACGGACTGGGTCCACTCGGCGTCGCCCTCAAGCGCCTTCAGCGCGGAGACACGAACGACCGGCAGGTCGTCGCCCGGGAACTCGTACTCGGAGAGGAGCTCACGGACCTCGAGCTCGACGAGCTCCATGATCTCCTCGTCGTCCACCATGTCGGCCTTGTTCAGGGCGACGACGATGTACGGAACGCCGACCTGGCGGGCCAGGAGCACGTGCTCCTTGGTCTGCGGCATCGGGCCGTCGGTGGCCGCGACCACGAGGATGGCGCCGTCCATCTGCGCCGCACCCGTGATCATGTTCTTGATGTAGTCCGCGTGACCCGGGCAGTCGACGTGGGCGTAGTGACGCGCCTCGGTCTGGTACTCGACGTGCGCGATGGAGATGGTGATACCGCGCTGGCGCTCCTCAGGAGCCTTGTCGATGTTGTCGAACGGGGTGGCCTCGTTCAGGTCCGGGTGAGCGTCGTGCAGCACCTTGGTAATGGCGGCCGTGAGGGTCGTCTTACCGTGGTCGATGTGACCGATGGTGCCGATGTTGACGTGCGGCTTAGTCCGCTCGAACTTCGCCTTCGCCACTGGGGTCCTCCTGTGGAGTGGTTCTGTACGCCTTACTTCATCGGCGCCAGGTGATCTTTGCTGGAAAGCCCGGAACCCGGGGCAAACATCCGTGTTTGCGGTTGTTTGCCCCTTGAGGCTCCGGAGTCAAGCCTACGGCGTGTGAACGCGGAGCGTTACTCGCCCTTGGCCTTCGCGATGATCTCCTCGGCGACGTTCCGCGGAACCTCGGCGTAGGAGTCGAACTGCATCGAGTAGCTTGCGCGACCCGACGTCTTGCTACGGAGGTCGCCGACGTAGCCGAACATCTCCGACAGGGGCACGAGGCCCTTCACGACGCGGGCACCAGCCCGCTCCTCCATGGCCTGGATCTGGCCACGGCGGGAGTTGATGTCGCCGATGACCTCACCCATGTAGTCCTCGGGCGTGGTGACCTCGACGGCCATCATCGGCTCAAGGAGCACGGGCGAAGCCTTGCGCGCGGCCTCCTTGAAGGCCTGCGAACCGGCGATCTTGAAGGCGAGCTCGGAGGAGTCGACCTCGTGGTAGCCGCCGTCGATCAGGATGACGCGCACGCCGGTCATCTCGTAACCGGCGAGGATGCCGAACTGCATGGCCTCCTGCGCACCGGCGTCGACCGAAGGGATGTACTCCTTCGGGATACGACCACCGGTCACCTTGTTCACGAACTCGTACGAGGCGTCGCCGCCCTCGATGGGCTCGATCGCGATCTGCACCTTGGCGAACTGACCGGTACCACCGGTCTGCTTCTTGTGGGTGTAGTCGACGCGCTCGACGGCCTTGCGGATCGTCTCGCGGTAGGCCACCTGCGGCTTGCCGACGTTGGCCTCGACCTTGAACTCACGGCGCATACGGTCGACCAGCACCTCGAGGTGCAGCTCGCCCATACCACCGATGATGGTCTGGCCGGTCTCCTCGTCCGAGTGGACCTGGAAGGACGGGTCCTCCTCGGCCAGGCGCTGGATCGCGACGCCCAGCTTCTCCTGGTCGCCCTTCGACTTGGGCTCGATGGCGACCTGGATGACCGGCGCCGGGAAGTCCATGGACTCCAGGATGACCGGGTTCTTGTCGTCGGCCAGCGTCTCACCGGTGGTGGTCTGCTTCAGGCCCATGACGGCGACGATGTCGCCGGCGCCCACCGAGTCGATCTCCTCACGCTTGTTGGCGTGCATGCGGTAGATCTTGCCGATGCGCTCCTTCTTGCCCTTGACGGAGTTCAGCACCGAAGAGCCGGACTCCAGGCGGCCCGAGTAAACCCGGACGAAGGTGAGCTTGCCGAGGTGCGGGTCGCTCATGATCTTGAACGCCAGCGCCGACAGCGGCTCGTCGTCGGACGGCTTGCGCTTGACGACGACCTCGGGGTCCTTGACGTCGTGGCCCTCGATGGCCTCGATGTCGACCGGGGACGGCAGGTAGCGCACGACCGCGTCGAGCAGGGGCTGAACACCCTTGTTCTTGAACGCGGTACCGCAGAACACCGGGGTGATGGTGGTGCCGGTGCCCTTGCCGGAGGCGATGGTGATACGACGGATCGCGGCGTACAGCTGCTCCTCGGTGGGCTCCTGGCCCTCCAGGAACAGCTCCATGATCTCTTCGTCGTTCTCGGCGACGGCCTCGACCAGCTTGCCGCGCCACTCCTCGGCGGCCTCGGCGTGCGTGTCGGGGATGTCGACGACGTCGTACATCTCGCCCTTGGTGGCCTCGGCGGACCACACGAGCGCCTTCATGCGGACCAGGTCCACGACGCCCTTGAAGTCGGCCTCGGCACCGATCGGGAGCTGCATGACGATCGGCTGAGCGCCCAGGCGGTCGACGATCATGTCGACACAGCGGTGGAACTCGGCACCGGTGCGGTCGAGCTTGTTGACGAAGCAAATACGCGGAACGCCGTAGCGGTCCGCCTGACGCCACACGGTCTCGGACTGCGGCTCAACGCCGGCGACACCGTCGAACACCGTCACGGCACCGTCGAGCACGCGCAGGGAACGCTCCACCTCGACGGTGAAGTCGACGTGACCCGGCGTGTCGATGATGTTGATGGTGTGGTCGACGTCCTCCAGCGGCCAGTGGCAGGTGGTGGCAGCAGAGGTGATCGTGATGCCACGCTCCTGCTCCTGCTCCATCCAGTCCATGGTGGCAGCGCCGTCGTGGACCTCACCGATCTTGTACGAAACGCCGGTGTAGAACAGGATCCGCTCGGTGGTGGTCGTCTTGCCCGCGTCGATGTGGGCCATGATCCCGATGTTGCGGACCTTGGCCAGGTCAAGTGAAGTGGTAGCCATAAGGCTTCAGTCTTCTCTCGGTCTCGATGTGGGTAGCGACTACCAGCGGTAGTGCGCGAAGGCCTTGTTGGACTCGGCCATCTTGTGCGTGTCCTCGCGCTTCTTCACAGCGGCACCCAGGCCGTTGGAGGCGTCGAGAAGCTCGTTGAGCAGACGCTCGGTCATGGTCTTCTCGCGACGGGCGCGGGAGTAACCGACGAGCCAGCGCAGCGCGAGCGTGTTGGCGCGACCGGGCTTGACCTCGATCGGAACCTGGTACGTCGCACCGCCGACGCGGCGGGACTTGACCTCGAGGGTCGGCTTGATGTTCTCCAGCGCGCGCTTCAGCGTGATGATCGGGTCGTTGCCCGTCTTCTCACGCAGACCCTCCATGGCGCCGTAGACGATGCGCTCGGCGGTGGAGCGCTTGCCGTTCAGCAGCACCTTGTTGATGAGCGACGTGACAAGAGGAGAACCGTAGACCGGGTCGATGATGACCGGGCGCTTCGGGGCGGGGCCCTTACGAGGCATTCTTACTTCTCCTTCTTGGCGCCGTAGCGGCTGCGGGCCTGCTTGCGGTTCTTGACACCCTGGGTGTCGAGCGAGCCGCGGATGATCTTGTAGCGAACACCCGGCAGGTCCTTCACACGGCCGCCGCGCACGAGCACGATGGAGTGCTCCTGCAGGTTGTGTCCCTCACCCGGAATGTAAGCGGTGACCTCGATGCCGCTGGTCAGACGCACACGCGCGACCTTACGCAGGGCCGAGTTCGGCTTCTTCGGGGTGGTCGTGAACACACGCGTGCAGACGCCGCGACGCTGAGGGGAACCCTCGAGTGCGGGCGTCTTGTTCTTCTCGACCTTGTCCTGCCGGCCCTTGCGGACCAGCTGCTGGATCGTAGGCACTACTTCTCCGGTTTCTGTGTGCCGATAGGTACAACTAACCTGGAACGTCTCCGACCCACGCGGTCGGGTGTGTCGAATCCGCCAGACTTCCGCCGCAAGGCGAGAAGGGCGCGAATTACGGTGGCCGATCGCGGCTCGCCATGCGGTTTGGAGGCACGCACAGGAGCCAGGGCACACCCCAGGCACAAGGTCTGAGCGTACCTACCTCACGGACTTCGGTCAAAACAAATGCAGTCCACCCCGACACGCCAGAGTTGTCCGGGTTCCCATCCTGGGGCATGTGACGCTTCCCGGTGAATCCCGGCCGTTCCGTCCTCGCGCGGCCCGCCGCTTCTGTACGTTGAGCGGTCGCTGCAGGGCTCGGGGGATGAGGGTTCCATGACGGGGGACATACCGCACGCGTTACCGCGGCAGGCACAGGACGAGACGGCGGGGGACGACGGTCTCGACGACCGGGTGCCGTTCCTGGCCCGGCTGGAGAAGGGGGACCGGGCCGGGCTGCTCGCGCTCGGCCACGAGCTGGACTTCGCGCCACGCGGTGTGCTGCTGCGCCAGCGGGAGCCGTCCTCGCACGTGCTGTTCGTCGTGCAGGGCTGGACCAAGGTCACGGCGGCGGCCGCCAGCGGCTACGAGGCGCTGCTGGCACTGCGCGGGCCCGGCGACATCGTCGGCGAGTCGGCCGCGCTGACCGGCCGGACCCGCTCGGCCACCGTGACCGCGCTGGAACGCGTACGGGCCGTGGCCGTCCAGCGCGAGCGCTTCACCGACTTCCTGGCCGGCTCTCCCGCCGTCTCCTTCGCCCTGCTCGGCCTCACCTCGGACCGCACCCGGGCCGCCGACCGGCGCCGCCTGGAGTTCGCCTCCATGGCCGTCAGGGAACGGTTCGCGACCCTCCTGCTCGACCTCGCCCGCACCCACGGCCGGCGCACCGCCGAGGGGGTCGTGCTGTCCGTGCCGCTGAGCAAGCAGGAGCTCGCCGGCTCCGTGGGCGCCTCGCGCGAGGCGGTGCAGCGGCTGCTGAAGGACCTGCGGGAGCGCGACGTGGTCCGCACCGGCCGCCGGGCGCTCGTGATCGTGCGGCCGGACGTCCTGCGCCGGATCGCACGCGGGGGCGACGGAGCGAGCGGCGCGCGCGGGCGCCTCACCTAGGCGCACGGGCGTTCTGTGCACACGGTCACAGTCCGAGTGGGTCATCCGTCCTCACGCCCCTTCCGTCCCCCGCGCCACCCTTCTGACGGCGGACGCGACCCGATCCAGCCAGGCAACCGAAAGGCGACCATGAACGACCCCGTGAGCCGGACGATGCTCCTGCTCGACATCGAGAAGTACAGCGACCGCGACGACGTCGAGCAGGCGTATCTGCGGCGCGTGCTGTACAACATCGCCGACCAGGCCCTGGAGCGCGCCGGCGTCGACGGGACCCGGCGGCTGCGGGCCGACCGGGGCGACTCCGTCATGGAGCTGATCGACGCCGGGGCCTCCGTCACGGCGCTGCTGCGGGCCCTGCTCACCGAGGTGCCGGCCCAGCTGTACGGTTACAACCGGCTCGCGTCGAGCTCCGCCCAGATCCGGCTGCGCGGGGTGGTCGCCACCGGGTACGTGGCCGTCGATGAGCACGGCGGCTGGGTCGGCTCCGACCTGAACCACGCCTGCCGGCTGCTCGACGCCCCGCTGCTGCGCGCCGCTCTGCGGGAGCGGGCCGACGGCTTCGCGCTGTGCGTGTCGGAGGGCGTGCACGCGGGGATCGTGCGCCACGACCACCACGGCGTCCGGGCCGCCGACTTCCACGCGGTGACCTTGACCAGCAAGAACGGGCCGCTGCGCGCCTGGCTCCACGGGCCGGTGCCGTGCGGCGCCGCGAACCACGGTGACACGGGGGAACCCCCGGTGCCGGCCACGTCGGGGGACGTATCGGCACCGGGGGCACCGGCCTCGGAGGCACCTGCGCCGGGGGCACCGGCCTCGGGGGCACCCGCCTCGGGGGCCCCGGTCGAGGCGGCGGCGTATCGACCCGAGGCGCCCGCCCCCGCGCGGGCCGGCGGGGTCGTGTTCGACTTCGGGAACGGCTCGCCCCGGTTCGGCGGGAGCCTCGTCGCCGGGGACCAGCACGGGGTGTCCGGCGGGCAGGTCACCGGGGACGTGCACCTCGGCGGGACGGCGGGTGAGGAGGCATGACGGCCGCCGCGGCGGCCGCGGCCGCCCCCGACGGCGGCGCGCCGGGCGCCGCTCCCCCCAAGCAGTCCCCTCCCGGCCAGTCGTCTCCCGGGCAGGCACCGCAGAGACAGCAGACGTCCGCCGAGGACCCGGCGTCCGACAGCGGCCTGGAGCCGGAGGCGGAGGGCACCCAGGAGGCCCGCGCCGCCCAGCGGGAGCTGGTCTCGCACACCCCGGGCTTCTTCCTCGGGGACGGGTCCCGCTTCGGCGGCAGCATGGTCGCCGGCGCCCAGCACGGCGTCTCGGGCGGCCGCGTCGACGGCGACGTCTACATGGGCGGCCGGACCGAGATCCACCACCACGGCGCCCCGGGCGCCACGCCCGACGCCTCCGGCGAGATACCCCGCGAGCAGATCGAGGCGCTGGCCGCCGTCTTCGCCGACGGGGCCGCCTTCACCACCGCGCTGGAACGGTTACGCGAGGAGCGGGTGCTCGTCCTCTCCGGCGCCCACGCCACCGGCCGCAACGCCGCCGCGCTGATGCTGGTGCACCGCCTGGCCGTCCCGGCCGTGCACGCGCTGAGCCCCGAGACCGCGCCCGCCGCCCTGAGCGGAGCGCTCACCCAGCCCGGCGGCTACGTCCTGCGCGACCTGCCCCTCAGCCGCAACCGCCCGCTGCGTGACACCCACGTGTTCGCGGCCCGCGACCAGCTCGTCAAGACCGGCGGCTACCTCGTCGTCACCGTCGAGAACTCACCCCACCTGCCCGGCGTCACACCCTGCCCCTGGGCTCCGCCGCCCGCCGAGGACGTCGTACGGGCCCTGCTCCGCCGGCGCAGACCGGACGACGCCGACGCCCTGCTCGCGCTCCCGCCGGTGACCGCCTTCCTCACCGGCGCCGACCGCCATCCGGCCGAGGCCGCCACGTTCGCCGAGGCGCTGGCGGTGTACGACGGCAGCCCGGAGGCGCTGGCACAGCTCGCGGACTTCGGACAGGCCGCGGTGGAGAAGCAGTGCCGGGACTGGCTCGGCGATCCGGAGACCGGGCTGCGAGAGAAGGCCTTCCTCATCGCGCTCGCCGTCTTCGACCAGGCGCCCTACGTCCTCGCCGCCGAACTCGCCGACAAGCTGTTCGTGCACTTCGAGGGGTTGCAGCACCCCGAACGGCCGCCGACCATCCCGGTGTTCGGGCCGGCCGCCGAGGACCGCCTCGCGCTCGCGCGGGCAGACGGGGAGGTACGGCAGGAGCAGACCGACTGGGGTCCGGTGCCGCAGTTCATGGCCGCCTTCCACGACGAGCGCACCCCCCAGGTCCTGCTCACCGAGGTGTGGACCAGCCACCCCTCGGCCCGCCCCGCCCTGGTCGACTGGCTCAGGCAACTCGCCCGCGACGGCCGCCCCCTGGTCCGCACCCGCGCCGCCGCAGCCGCCGCGCTGCTCGCCGCCGCCGACCTGCCCTCGACGATGGCGCTGCTCGTGGACGGCTGGGCGACCGCCCGCGGCCTCGGCCCGCGCGTCACCGCCGCCAACACCCTCACCCTGGCCCAGCTCCTCGGCGCTCCGGTCGTCCTGCGGCTGCTCACCCAGTGGTGCAACGACGTCCAGTGGGGCCGCCGCTGGACCGCCATCCGCGCCCTCGGCCTGCTCGCTCCGCTCCGCCCCGACCTGGCCGGCCCCGCCCTCGACGCGCTGGCCTCCCGTGCCCGGGTCGACGCCAGCAACCAGGCCGAGCAGGGCAACCTCACCGAGTCCGCCGCGCTGCTGCTGTCCGCCGGCCAGCGCCGCGGTGAGGTGCTCGCCGAGTTCGTGCGGCTGCTGTACCGGGACACCCCGGCGGTCCGCGACCTCGCCCTGGCCGCCTTCGCGCTCGCCTGCGACAACGCCGAGGACGGCGCGCTCGTCGGCTGGTACGCCGAGACCGGCATGTACCAGGGCGACACGGCCCGCGACATGGCGACCCTGTGGCGCACCGCGCTCAACGACCACACCCACACCCGGCCGGCGCTGGAGGCCCTGCAGACCTGGGTGCACGTCGCCGCCCGCCGCCCGGACGCCGCCGTGGCCCTGGAGCTGCTGCTGCCCGCGCTGGTCGTCACCGCGGACGACCGCAAGCGCCTCGACCACGAACTGCGCACCATGCGCGCGGAGGACGGAAGCCCGCACCCACCGCTGGCCGAACACCTGCTCAAGGTGCTGCACCCGGCCTCGGCCGCGCACTGAAAGACCATGAGAACAAGAGGAGTTGAGCCATGGCGGACTTCCGCCGACCGCCGGAGTGGACGCAGAACGCCGACCGGCACAGCGCACTGATCGACCCGGTGCTGACCGTTCGCCCGATCTCGCGCTTCGACTACACCGCCCGCCGACAGGTCGGCGCGATCGACCACGCCCTGGTCTTCGTGACCGCGAGCGGTTCGTACGACGTCTACATGCCGCCGAACCGCCCCAGCCGCACGGAGGCCGCGACCCGCCGCTACACCTCGGTGTACGAGGTGGACATGGGCAGCCACCCGGTCCAGCTGGAACTCGAACTGCCCAGTGACGACGACGCGTTCGCCTTCGGCGCGACCGCCGACCTCACCTGGCGGGTGGCGGATCCGATCGCCCTCGTGGCGAGCGGCGAACGGGACGTGCCGACCCGGCTCACCCGTGAACTGCAGCAGGTGGCCCGGCCGGTCACCCGGCGCTTCCCCATCGAGGACAGCCCGGCCGCCGAACGGGCCGTGCAGCGGGCGGTCGAGGAGGAGGGCAGCTTCGCCGCGGGCACCGGCCTGAACGTGACGTGCGTGGTGCGGCTGCGCCTGGACGACGACGCGATCGCCCACCGCCGGCGCAGGCGGACCCTGCGCTACGAGTCGGAGATGCTCGACCCGGAGCACGAGTACCGGATGCGCCAGGCGCAGCTGTCGCACCAGCTGGACGTGCTGCAGGAACAGCAGTCGCAGGCACTGGTCGCGCAGAAGATCGCGTTCTACCAGTACTGGCTCCAGCACGGCGGCGTCGCCGCCTGGGCCCTGCACCTCGCGGCCCATCCCAGGGACACCCGGATGGTCATCGGCACGCTGGAGAAGGACCAGCTCGGCACGATCCGCAAGGAACTCGAACTGATCGCCGGGGACAGCCTGGAGGACTTCCAGAAGGCCGAGTCGGCCCGCTCCGTGCTGCGTTCCGTGGACGACCTGATGCAGGAGCAGGCGGCGCCCCCGGCGCTGCCCCCGGGCATGCCCCCGCAGCAGCCGTACGTACCGCCCCAGCCCTACACCCCGGGCCCGCCGCCGGCCCCCTACGGCCAACCCGCCTATGACCAGCCGCCGTACGGTCAGCCGCCGCAGGGACAGCTCGACAGGGGCCCCGGGGAAGGCCTCGGCGGTACGCTGGACGAGTTCTTCGTACGGAAGCGGGGCCACGGACTCGGCCAGGGCACGCTCGACG
>NZ_JBSGDB010000067.1:0-26829 GCF_053602155.1 Streptomyces sp. NPDC004561 | reverse complement strand
TCCCCCGGGCCGAGGCTCACCGGATCGCCGCCCCCGTCCGGCAGCAGCCGGCACGCGCCGCCGAGCACGACGTGGAAGCCCGCCCCCTCGTACGGACCGTGCTGGCCGTGCCGCCGCCCGCCGTGGCCGCCGTCGGCTCCGGCGCCGTACTGGACCCCGTCCACAGCAGTGCCGGCTGGCAGAGCCCGGTCTACGCCAAAGGCACCGGCGGCGGCCCCGAGAGCTGCCCCGACGCCGCCGCCGACCCCCGGAACACCGTCTGCGACCGCTTCGACCTGACCGTCTCGGTGCCGGACGGCTACTGGGACGACAACCCCGAGGGCGGCGTCCCGCTGTCGATCACCTGGGAGCACCCCACCGACGACTTCGACCTGTACGTGTACGACGACCACGGCAAACAGGTGGCCTCCAGTGCGGGCACCGCCGACCCCGAGGCCACCGTGATCCCGCGGGCGTCGGGGACGTATCACGTGGTGGTCGTGCCGTACGACGTGCACGACAACTCCTTCACGGGCGCGGCCTATCTGCCCGCGACCACCGATGCCGGGGACCTGACGTCCTTCTCCGGCGGCGACGGCAGCTACACGATCGGGGCCGGGCCGCTCAAGGCCCGGGCCGACTTCCTGACCGGCGGCCGGCTGCGGCTCCAGGCCGATCCGTCGGGCTCGCTGACCGACCCGGCCGGTACGGCCATCGTGCGCAGTCGGCCCGTCCCCGAGCGGCACACCTCGTCCTTCGACGCGGGCGACTACTACGGCGTCCGCTCCCCCGAAGCCGTGCTGCGCGTGTACAAGAAGCCGCTGCGGTTCGGGCTGTACAAGCCGGACAACCGGACCCGGATCTGGCAGGAGGACAAGCGCTGCGCTGGTCCACCGGCGGGATGCGGCAGAGCCTGACCCGGGGCGCGGACGAGCAGTTCTTCGGCGGCGGCGAGCAGAACGGCAGCTTCTCGCACCGCGGGCAGACGATGTACGTGGCCAACAGCTTCGACTGGAACGAGGGCGGCTACAACAACTCCCAGCCGTTCTACCTCTCCAGCGCCGGCTACGGCGTCTTCCGCAACACCTTCGCGCCGGGTGTGTACACCTTCGGCTCGCCGGTCACCACCGGGCAGCAGGAACGGCGCCTGGACGCCTACTACTTCCTCGGGGACGCCAAGCAGGTCATCGGCGCGTACACGGCACTGGTGGGCAGGCCCTTCATGCCGCCGGTGTACGGCCTGGAGCCCGGCGACTCCGACTGCTACCTGCACAACGCCAACCGCGGCGAGCGCCACACCCTGGACGCGCTGAAGGTCGCCGACGGCTACACCGAGCACCAGATGCCGCTCGGCTGGATGCTCGTCAACGACGGTTACGGCTGCGGGTACGAGAACCTGGCGCAGACCGCCCAGGGCCTGCAGGACCATCACGCCCAGCTCGGCCTGTGGACGCAGGACGGCATCGACAAGCTCGCCGAGCAGGTCAAGGCAGGGCAGCGGGTGGCCAAGCTGGACGTGGCCTGGGTCGGTAACGGCTACAAGTTCGCGCTGGACGCCTGCGACGCGGCGAAGAAAGGGATCGAGGACAACAGCGACGCGCGCGGCTTCGTGTGGCTGCCCGTCTCCTGGGCGGGCGCCCAGCGCTGCGGGGTGCTGTGGAGCGGCGACCAGCAGCTGTCCTGGGACTACATCCGCTGGCAGATCCCGGCCTACGCCGGGGCGACGATGTCCGGCATCGCCTACGACACCGGCGACGTGGGCAGCATCTACCGCCACGACGCCAAGATGTACGCCCGCGACCTCCAGTGGAAGGCGTTCCTGCCGGCCATCATGACGATGGACGGCTGGGCCACCGACCTCACCACCAAGAAACCCGCCGATCAGCAGCCGTGGCTCGACGGCGAGCCGTACACCTCCATGAACAGGAAGTACCTGCAGCTGAAGGAGCGGCTGCTGCCGTACATGTACACGTTGTCGGCGCAGGCGGCGAGGACGGGCGTGGGCGCGGTGCGTCCGCTGTGGCTGGAGTACCCGGACGACCCGAACACCCTGGGCGACCAGGCCAAGTACGAGTTCCTGTCGGGCCCCGACTTCCTGGTGGCCCCGGTCTTCCAGGACTCCGACACCCGTGACGGCATCTATCTGCCGAAGGGCACCTGGACCGACTACTGGACCGGCCGCACGTACCAGGGCCCGACCACGGTGAACGGCTACCACGCCCCGCTGGACACGCTCCCGCTGTTCGTGCGCGAGGGCGCGATCGTGCCCATGTGGCCCAAGGGCACGACGAGTTGGCAGACCCGGGACCGGCACGAGCTGGACTGGGACCTGTATCCGTCGGCCCACGGCACCGGCCACTACACGCTGTACGAGGACGACGGCGTGACCCGTGACTTCGCGAAGGGCTCCGCCGCCACCCAGCGGGTGTCGGTGCACGCGGACGGCGGCGGGACCACCGTGACCGTCGGTGCGAGCCGGGGCGACTACAGGGGCAAGGTGGACGCGCGGACGTACCGGTTCACCGTGCACGGCACCGGCGCGCCCGTCCGGGTTTTCCTGAACGGACGTCAACTGCCGGACGCCGCCTGGTCGTACGACCCCGGCACGCGCACCACCACGGTCAGCACGCCGAGCCTGCCGCTCGACCGGGGCTTCGGTCTCCGGCTGGTCGACGGGAGGTAAAGCGATCGTATGGTCTAGTCCAAAGAGCGAGTTGGTCTAGTCCAACTCATTGACGTGACCCCAACACCTCCCAGAGCCTGGGGCGACTCCCCACCCCACCCCCTCTGGGAGGCACGCAATGAGACCTCTTCGGGCATGTCTGGGTGCGGCGGCCGCCGTGACACTCGCGGCCGCCGGCACCACCGCGCTCGTCGCGGGCAACGCCTCTGGCGCGACCAACGCGCTGAACAACCGCTGGTACGCCGCCGCCCCCTATCTGATGCCGCTCGACAACGACCCGCCGGACCCGTCCGCCATCATGGACGCCACCGGCCTGAAGGCGTTCCAGCTGGCCTTCGTCCTCGCCCCCAACGGCGGCGGCTGCTCGCCCACCTGGGGCGGAACCGCGCCCGTCTCCTCGGACACGGCCGTCCAGTCGATGATCAGCACGATCCGGAGCAAGGGCGGTGACGTCTCCGTCTCCATCGGCGGCTACGGCGGCACGAAGCTCGGCCAGGCCTGCTCGGACGCGGCCTCCACGGCGGCGGCCTACCAGCAGGTCATCACCAAGTACGGCCTGCACGCCATCGACTTCGACCTGGAGGAGCCGGAGTACGAGAACACGGCCGCCGTCAAGAACGAGATCGGCGCCGCGAAGATCCTCCAGCAGAACAACCCGGGCCTGTACGTGTCCGTGACGACGGCCGGCACGGCGGACGGCACCGGCTGGTTCGGCAAGCAGATGCTGCTGGAGGCCAAGTCGCAGGGGTTCACCCCGAACAACTTCTCCATCATGCCGTTCGACGGCGGCTTCAGCGGGGCGGCGAGCCAGACGAGCGCCCTGACCAACTTCAACTCGATCCTGCAGTCCACGTTCGGCTGGGACCAGGCGACCGCCTACGCCCACGAGGGCTTCTCCGGCATGAACGGCCGCAGCGACTCGGGCGAGATGTTCACCCAGGCCGACTTCCAGACCGTGCTCGACTACGCGACGAGCCACAACATGGACCGGTTCACGTTCTGGTCCCTGAACCGCGACCGGCAGTGCAGCCCGCCCGACAACGGCGGCCGCACGTCCGGGACCTGTTCGAGCGTCACCCAGAACTCCTGGGACTTCGCCAAGTACTCGGTGAAGTTCGCGGGCGCCACCCCGCCCACCACCACGCCGACGCCCACGCCCACGCCGACACCCACCCCCACCTCCTGCAAGAACGCCTGGAGTTCGTCGACGGTGTACACGGCCGGGGACGAGGTGTCGTACGGCAAGCACAACTGGAAGGCCAAGTGGTGGACCCAGAACGAGGTGCCCGGCGCCTCGCAGTGGGGTCCGTGGCAGGACGAGGGCGCCTGCTGAGACCTCTTGACGTGTCAGGTCCAGACCTCTAGGTTCACGGGTCACCGGAGACCAAGGATGTGTTCAGCGTTCATCATGCTGAACACATCCCGGTCCGACGAAGGGACCCCCACATGAGCCGATCCCGGCTGCTCGCGGTGACGACCACCGCGGGCCTCACCCTCACCCTCTCCGTCCTCGGCGGCGGCAGCGCGGGAGCCGCCGACCCGCACGTCGCGCCCGGTGGCAACTTCGACCTGTCGGTCTGGGAGCTCCAGGAGCCCGTGGGCTCCCCCGGCCGGCCCACCACCATCCCGTCGTCCCGGCTCCAGGGCGCGCACGGCTACCAGGACGCCTACTTCTACACCGACACCCGCGACGGGGCGATGACCTTCTGGGCGCCCGAGAAGGGCGTCACCACCCCCAACTCGAACTACGCCCGGTCCGAGCTGCGGGAGATGAACCGCGACGGCAGTCCCGCCGACTGGGCGCTCGGCGGCTCCCACCGGATGAACGCGACGCTGCGAGTGGTCTCGGTGACCAGGAACGTGTGCGTGGGTCAGATCCACCTCGGCAGCGGCGGCTCCTCCACCAAGCCGCTGCTGGAGCTGTACTACCGCGCGAACGGGGACATCGTCCTCGGCACCGAGGACTCGGCCTCCGGCGGCCAGACCCCGCACCCCGTCGGCCATGTGGCGGTCGGCAGGACCTGGAGCTACACCATCGCCGTCTCCGGCGGGAACACCATCGACCTGACCGTGAACGGCACCACCACGCACTACGGCATTCCGTCGTCCTTCAAGTCGTACAAGCAGTACTTCAAGGCCGGTTCCTACAACCAGTCCTCCTCCGACAGCACCACGAACGGTGCTCGCGTGGCGTTCTACGGCCTGACCGTCCAACACGGCTGACACGCGGTCCGACCTGCGCGACTGGTGCGATCGGCCACACGGTCGTAGCGTCGAGTGAACGCGGTCGGACACAGCACAACGGTGGGAGCGGCCATGCGCGGATCACTGGTGGGAACGGCGGTCACCCTGGCGGCGGGAGCCCTGCTGACAGCGGCGATGACTACGGCCTCGGCCAGCCCGCCGACCCCGGCCGCGCCCCCTGTGCAGGGCGATCACTCGCGGCCCGTGCTGGTCGACTGCTTCTTCCACCGCAACGTCCGCCCGGTCGACTTCATCCTGGCCTGCGGCGACGGAAACAGCCGGCTCACCGGCATGCGCTGGACCGAGTGGGGCCGGGACGGGGCGCAGGGCATGGGCGTCAACTGGGTGAACGACTGCAAGCCGTACTGCGCGGCCGGCACCTTCCACTCGTACCCGGTGGTCATCCGGCTCAGCGGCGAGCAGACCTGGAAGAAGCATCGGTCCTTCCAGCGCTTCACGCAGATGAGCCTGACCTACACCGGCGCCCGGCCGGAGGGATTCAAGCAGGTCATGACCTACTCGCTCTGGGACTGACCCGGGAACCCTCCGGCCGCCGCGCGCGGTGGCTCAGCCGATCTCGGCCAGCAGGTCGCCGCCCTCGACCTGCTGGATCCGGTTGATGGCCAGCCGGGACACCCGGCCCGCCTTGGGGGCGGTGATCGTGGCCTCCATCTTCATCGCCTCGATGGTGGCGACGGTGGCACCGGCCGCGATCTCGTCGCCCTCGGCCACGGCGAGCGTGACCACACCGGCGAACGGGGCCGCCACATGGCCCTGGTTGGACCGGTCGGCCTTCTCCGTGACCGGCACGTCCGAGGCCGCCCCCCGGTCGCGGACCTGGATGGGCCGCAGCTGGCCGTTGAGCGAGGACATCACCGTGCGCATACCGCGTTCGTCCGCCTCGCCGACCGCCTGCAGCTCGATCAGCAGCCGGACGCCGGGCTCCAGGTCGACGGCGTACTCCTTGGCCGGGCGCAGGCCGTAGAAGAACGCCTTGCTGTCCAGGACGCTGGTGTCGCCGAAGGACTGGCGGTGCGTGTCGAACTCGCGGGTCGGGCCGGGGAACAGCAGCCGGTTCAGGGTCGCCCTGCGGTCCTTCGCCAGCCCCTCGCGGTCCTCGGTGGACAGCTCGGGCACCGGCTTGGCCGCGGCACGGCCCTGGAGGGCCTTGGTCCGGAACGGCTCCGGCCAGCCGCCGGGCGGGGTGCCCAGCTCGCCGCGCAGGAAGCCGATGACCGAGTCGGGGATGTCGAACCGGTCGGGCGTCTGCTCGAAGGCGTCCGGGGAGACCCCGGCGCCCACCAGGTGCAGGGCGAGGTCGCCGACCACCTTCGAGGACGGGGTGACCTTGACCAGCCGGCCGAGGATGCGGTCGGCGGCGGCGTACATCGCCTCGATGTCCTCGAAGCGGTCGCCGAGACCGAGGGCGACGGCCTGGGTGCGCAGGTTGGACAGCTGGCCGCCGGGGATCTCGTGGTGGTAGACCCGGCCGGTCGGGGAGGCGAGGCCCGCCTCGAACGGCGCGTAGATCCTGCGGACGCCCTCCCAGTACGGCTCCAGGTCGCCCACGGCCCCGAGGTCGAGGCCGGTGGGCCGGTCGGAGTGGTCGGTGGCGGCGACGAGCGCCGACAGCGACGGCTGCGAGGTCGTACCGGCCATGGAGGCGACCGCGCCGTCGACCGCGTCGGCACCGGCCTGGATCGCGGCGAGATAGGTGGCCAGCTGGCCGCCCGCGGTGTCGTGCGTGTGCAGGTGCACGGGCAGGTCGAACTCGCGGCGCAGCGCCGAGACGAGCTTGGCGGCGGCCGGGGCGCGCAGCAGGCCGGCCATGTCCTTGATCGCCAGGACATGGGCGCCCGCCCCGACGATCTGCTCGGCCAGGCGCAGGTAGTAGTCGAGGGTGTAGAGCCGCTCGGCCGGGTCGTTGAGGTCGGCGGTGTAGCAGAGGGCGACCTCGGCGATCGCGGTGCCGGTCTCGCGTACGGCCTCGATGGCGGGCCGCATCTGGCCGACGTCGTTGAGCGCGTCGAAGATGCGGAAGATGTCGATGCCGGTGGCGGCGGCTTCCTGCACGAAGGCGTCGGTCACCTCCGTCGGGTACGGGGTGTAGCCGACGGTGTTGCGGCCGCGCAGCAGCATCTGGAGGCAGATGTTGGGCACGGCCTCACGCAGCGCGGCCAGCCGCTCCCAGGGGTCCTCGGCCAGGAAGCGCAGGGCCACGTCGTAGGTGGCGCCGCCCCAGCACTCCAGGGACAGCAGCTGCGGCAGGGTGCGCGCGACGACCGGGGCGACGGCGAGGAGGTCCTTGGTGCGCACCCGGGTGGCGAGCAGGGACTGGTGGGCGTCGCGGAAGGTGGTGTCGGTGACGCCGATGGTCGGGGACTCGCGCAGATGGCGGGCGAAGCCCTCGGGGCCGAGTTCGACGAGGCGCTGGCGGGAGCCCGCGGGCGGCTCGCCGGCCGGCAGGAGGGGCAGCTTGGTGACCGGGTCGAGCAGGTCCGGCCGTTCGCCGTGCGGCTTGTTGACGGTGACGTCGGCGAGGTAGGTGAGCAGCTTGGTGCCGCGGTCCGCGGAGGAGCGGGCGGTGAGCAGGTGGGGGCGCTGCTCGATGAAGGAGGTGGTGACCCGGCCCGCCTGGAAGTCGGGGTCGTCCAGGACGGCCTGGAGGAACGGGATGTTGGTGGCCACACCGCGGATGCGGAACTCGGCGACGGCGCGCCGGGCCCGGCCGATGGCCGCCTTGAAGTCCCGGCCACGGCAGGTGAGTTTGACCAGCATGGAGTCGAAGTGGGCGCTGATCTCCGTACCGGCGTGGGTGGTTCCGCCGTCGAGGCGGATGCCGGACCCGCCCGGTGAGCGGTAGGCGCTGATCCGGCCGGTGTCCGGGCGGAAGCCGTTGGCGGGGTCCTCGGTGGTGATGCGGCACTGCAGGGCGGCGCCGCGCAGGGTGACGGTGTCCTGGGAGAGGCCGAGGTCGGCGAGGGTCTGGCCGGAGGCGATCCGCATCTGGGCCTGGACCAGGTCGACGTCCGTGACCTCCTCGGTCACGGTGTGCTCGACCTGGATGCGCGGGTTCATCTCGATGAAGACGTGGTTGCCGTCCCGGTCGAGCAGGAACTCCACGGTGCCCGCGTTGCGGTAGCCGATCTCGCGGGCGAAGCGCACGGCGTCGGCGCAGATCCGGTCGCGCAGCGCGGGGTCGAGGTTGGGGGCGGGCGCCAGCTCGATGACCTTCTGGTGGCGGCGCTGCAACGAGCAGTCCCGCTCGAAGAGATGGATGACGTTGCCCTCGCCGTCGGCGAGGATCTGCACCTCGATGTGGCGCGGGTCGACGACGGCCTTCTCCAGGAAGACGGTCGGGTCGCCGAACGCGGACGCGGCCTCACGGGAGGCGGCCTCGATGGACTCGCGCAGCTGGGCGGGGTCCTCGACCCGGCGCATGCCGCGCCCGCCGCCGCCCGCGACCGCCTTGACGAAGACCGGGAAGCCGATCTCCTCGGCGGCGCGCACCAATTCGTCGATGTCGTTGGAGGGCGCGGAGGAGCCCAGCACGGGCACGCCCGCGGCCCGGGCCGCGGCGACCGCGCGGGCCTTGTTGCCGGTCAGCTCCAGCGTGGCCGCGCTCGGGCCGACGAAGGTGATGCCCGCCTCCTCGCAAGCGCGGGCCAGCTCGGGGTTCTCGGACAGGAAGCCGTAGCCCGGGTAGACGGCGTCGGCACCCGCCCGCCGGGCGGCGGCCACGATCTCCTCGACCGAGAGATAGGCCCGCACCGGATGCCCCGGCTCCCCGATCTCGTACGCCTCGTCGGCCTTGAGCCGGTGCAACGAGTTTCGGTCCTCGTGCGGGAACACGGCGACGGTACGCGCGCCGAGTTCGTATCCCGCCCGGAACGCGCGGATCGCGATCTCGCCACGGTTGGCGACCAGCACCTTGCGGAACATCCTGGATTCCCTTCAGCTGCCTGCCGGCGACGAACACCATGGTGTCAGCCACACCCTGCCCGTACCTCGCGGCAACCATAGGGGGTGCCCGTCCGTGTCCACGTGCGAAAACCATCACACCGACTACGTGTGCGGCGCCACAGGGGCGCGCGGTCCGGTCAGCGTTCCAGGGACGTCATCGCGGCGCTTCCGGGGCACTCGGCGCCCTCCGCGGCGGGCAGGAGGCCGGGGCGCACGGGCGTGGGCGCCGGGATCTGCACGGACACGGGCCCGGCCGGCGCGGGTGTCCGCACGGGGGGCGCGGGGGCGGTACCGGTCTCCGGGGCGGGCAGCAGGAATGGTACGAGGGACCGCAGCCACTCCCGGCGGCCGTGCAGCAGCCCGAGGACCATCGCCGCGCCGACCGCGATCAGATGCTCGCGGCCGGCCAGGTTGGGGACGGCGATCGACTCCCACACCATCGAGCCGCCGGTCAGCGTGAACACCACGGGGGCGCGCCGGACGACCGCGAGATAGGTGAACAGGCCGACGACGGCCGCCGAGGGTCCGGTGTCGAGGACGTGACCGCACGCGGGGGGCAGGCCGAAGCCCCACCAGCCGGGACCGGCCGCGATCATCACGCGGGCGGTGAGGGTGCCGGCCACCGTGGTGGCGTAGGCGATCGCCAGGGTGCGGGCCCGGCCGAGGGCCAGCTCGGCGAGGGCGAAGGCCAGGAACAGCTGGGTGATGCCCGCCCACACCGGCAGGTCGAGCGCCGGGACGTACAGCGACACCGGGGTGCGCAGCAGGGACAGCCACAGCGGCAGATCGGCGGTGACTCCGCCGAGGCGACGTACCCACACCGCTCCTAAGGGGTGCTGGGCGACGTCGTGGAAGAAGACGACACCGAACGCGGCCACGAACGCCAGCAGCAGCCCGGACAGTCCGCGCCGCACGAGCCGCTGCACGGGGTCGACGACGATGGCGTACCACTCGCCCCGCAGCGTCCGTCCGGTGAACCGGGCGAGGCGTGCGAGGAGCAGGCAGCACCTCTCCAGGCGCCCGTCAGCGGTCATGAGGCACGGCAGCCCGTCGCCTTCGACTCACCCGTCATGTACATCGCCCCCTTCACCTCGCGCCCGGCGGTCGGCCGTGCGAGGCGTTTTCCCGTTATCCGCCCGTTTCAGGCGTCATCGTATTGATGTACGGATCTTGGCCGGGCGGGGCCGCCCCTCCCTGCGATACCCCGGCCCTCCCCCTCGGATGGGTTTCTGCGCTGCTCGGACGGGCTTTCGCGGTGGCGAGGCCCGTGGACAGTTCAGCGAGCCGGGCGGCGGCCGTCAAGATCCTTAACGGGTGGGAAGGCCCACAGGCGGACGGAACGGAAAACCAGGGCCGGAAGGCAACCTTCAGCCCTTCTCGGCCGTCCTCCAGATCAGGCCCTCTCGACACGCGACAGGGCCGTCCGGTTTTCTTGAACGAATGCGGAACCTCCCTGTTCCGATCACGAACTCTCGTATAGTGACGGGCAGTTCACCACTCGGTGTCATGTCTCAGCATCCGAACGTTCCCGTCCGCAGCCATCCGACCGCACCCGCCGCGAGGACCAGACCGGACCGATGACCGCCCCCACGCAGCCCGGCGACCGACCGTCCCTCCGCACGCTCCTCTCCGCCCTCGCCGTGACCGGGGCGCTGTCGGCGCTCGTGGTCTGCGCGATCCTGGCGGCGGCGCCCGACCCGGTGCGCACCCCGCTCGCCTGGTGCGCGGGCGCGGCGGTGGTCGTGCTCGGCGCGGCGGTGGCCACGGCCGCGCACGCCCTGCGGGCCGCCCGTGGCGGCCGGGACCGGCTGGACAGCGTCACGCAGGACATCGGACGGCTGCTCCAGCAGCAGGCCCGCACCACCGAGGAGGCGCGTCGCGAGCAGCAGCGGCTCATCGACGAACTAGCCCGGCAGCGCACGGAGCTGACGGAGTCGTTCGCCGCCGAGAGCGCCCGGCTGGAGGAGCGGAGCGCGGGCGAGCTGGAGCGGCTGCGGCGCGAGAACTCCCGGCTGACGGACGAGCTGGGGCGGGCCCGCCGGGAGGGGGCCTCGGCGGTCGCCGCGACCTCCAACGCGGCCGCCCGTCTGCAGGCCCTGGCCACGGCCACGCTCGCCGACCTGCGCGCGATGGAGGACCGGCACGGCGACGAGGACGTGCTCGCCGACCTCCTCCACCTCGACCACCGCACCGCCCAGGCGGGCCGGCTCGCCGACTCCGTCGCCGTGCTGACCGGGGCCCGTTCGGGCCGGCGGTGGGCGCGGCCCATCGGCATGGAGTCGGTCCTGCGCGGCGCGATGGGCCGGATCGCCGCGTATCGGCGGGTGCGGGTGCACTCGGTGAGCGAGACGGCCGTCGCCGGGCACGCGGCCGAGGGCGTGATGCACGCGCTCGCCGAACTCCTCGACAACGCGGCGAACTTCTCGCCGCCGAACGCCGAGGTCCACGTCTATGTGGAGGAGGTCCCGGCCGGCGTCATGGTGTCCGTCGAGGACAGCGGGCTGGTCATGGGCGATGTGCAGCTGCGCCGCGCGGAGCGGGCGGTGTCCGGTGACGTCTCGGAGCTGGGCGGTCTGACCGGCACCCGGCTCGGGCTCGCCGTGGTCGGGCGGCTGGCGCGGAAGCACGGGCTGAAGGTGTCGTTCCGGCCGTCGGCGCGCGGCGGCACCGGCGTGCTGATGCTGATCCCGCAGGAGGTCCTCACGCGTGCGGCTCCGGCGGCGGGTGCCGCGCGGCTCCCGGAACCGGAGACGTCGGTCCGGGAGGGGTCCGGTCGGGAGAGGCCCGTACGGCCGCCGGTCGCCGTGGGTGCGGCTCCGGGCCAGGATCCCCGCGAGTCCCCCGAGTCCCCCGAGCCCGCCGATTCCGACGCCACGACGGTGGCGGAGGGGCCGGCCGGACTGCCCAGGCGGCGCCGGGGCCGTACGCTCGCCGAGGCCGAACGCCTCCGGTCGATGCGGCGCGCCGCAGAGGCCCGGCCCGCGCCCGGCGCCGACGACGCCCAGGTCCGGACGGCGCGCTTCAGCAGCTTCCGCCGAGCGGTCCGCCCCATCCGGTCCGACACCGGTCCGCCTGTCGAGCAGGGCGCGTCGGACTCCCGTCGGCCCATATCTGAGCCGTCCACCACGCGCGATACCGCCTCCGGGCACCAGCAGACCACGCCGGAACCGACTCCCCTGGACCACGGTCCGCCCATGTCTGAGCCGTCCACCCCGCGCGGCACGGCCTCCGGCCACGACCGGACCACCCCGCCCAGCCCCGTCCCGGACCACCGTCCGTTCCCGGCGGAGCCCCCCGCCCCGCGCCGCACGCTCACCGACCACCGCCAGACCCCGCCAGAACCGACCGCCCCACGCCACACGGCCCCGGAGCAGCGGACGGTGAACTCCTCGCGGGACGCCGTCCCCGACCACCGAACGGCCAACCCCTCACCGGACACCGCCCCCGGCCACCGGACGGCGAACCCCCCGCGCGGCGCCGTGTTCGACGAACCTGAGCACTCCTCCCCCACGTACCCGGAAGGCGGCCCACTTCATGACCGGCCCGACCACTGCCGATGACAATCTCACCTGGCTCCTGGAGGGCCTGTTGGAGAGGACGCCCGGGGCCCGGCACGCGCTCGTGCTGTCCCGGGACGGGCTGAGGCTGTGCCGTACCCGGGAGTTGAGCCTCGACCGCGCCGACCAGCTCGCCGCCATCGCCGCCGGCATCCAGTCCCTGTCGCACGGGGCGTCCGTCGAGTTCGGCGACGGCAGCGGAGGCGTCCGATCGGCGATGACCGAGTTCTACGGAGGCGTGCTGTTCATCGTCGAGGCGGGCGCGGGCGCCCATCTGGCCGTGGTGACCGACGAGGACGCGGATCCGGGGATCGTCGGGCACACCATGGGCGAACTGGTGGAGCAGCTCGGCGCGTACCTGACCGCGCTGCCCCGTACGTCATGAGCCGTGCGGCCGGGGGCCGTCCGGGCCGCGACGACGCTCCCGACCGGCTGTACACCCTCACCCAGGGCCGCAGCCGAACCGACCCGGACACCCCCTTCGACCTGGTCACCCTCGTCGTCGCCGAGTCGGATCCGGTGGCCGGCATGCAGTCGGAGCACGCGGCGATCCTCCGGATGACCGAGTTCCCCACCTCCGTGGTGGAGATCGCCGCGGAGCTGGGACTGCCCGTGGGCATCACCCGGGTGCTGCTGAGCGACCTGCTGGCGGCCGGCCGGGTCAGCGCCCGGCATCCGCACAGACCGGCCATCGCCGATCCCGACCTCCTGGAACAGGTGCTCATTGGACTCCGCAGCCTCTGAGGCCGTCCCGCTCGGCGGCCCTCGGTTCCAGACCGAACCCGCCCGTATGTACCGGGAGTTGCGGCGCGACCACGGCGCCGTGGTGCCGGTGCTGCTCGATGGCGACGTGCCGGCCTGGCTGGTGGTCGGCTACCGCGAGCTGCACCAGGTCACCGGGGACCCGGTGCTGTTCAGCCGGGACTCGGGGCTGTGGAACCAGTGGCCGAACATCCCCGCCGACTGGCCGCTGCTGCCGATGATCGGCCGCGGACAACCCTCCATCCTCTACACCGTCGGCGAGCGGCACCGGCAGCGCGCGGCGATGGCCAGCGACGCGCTGGAGTCGGTGGACCCGTTCGAACTGCGGGGCCACGCCGAGCGGTTCGCGGACGAGCTGATCGACGTGGTCTGCCCCTCCGGCGAGGCCGAGCTGGTCGCGCAGTACGCGACGCTGCTGCCGGTACGGGTCCTGGCCCGGCTCTACGGCTTCCCGGACGAGGACGGTGCCGGGCTGGTCACCGCCCTGAACGACATGATCGACGGCCGGGAGCGGGCGCTCGCCGGACAGTCCCATCTGGCCGCGTCCATGGTCCAGTTGCTCGCCGACCGCAGGCAGCGGCCCGCCGAAGACGTGGTCTCCCGGATGCTCGCCGACGGCAGCGGGTTCACCGACGAGGAGATCGCGCAGGACCTGATGGTGATGATGGCGGCCGGGCACCAGCCGACCGCCGACTGGATCGGCAACTCGCTGCGGCTGATGCTCACCGACGACCGGTTCGCCGCCTCCCTGTTCGGCGGCCGGCACAGCGTCGCCGAGGCGATGAACGAGGTGCTGTGGGAGGACGCGCCCACCCAGAACGTCGCGGGCCGCTGGGCCGCCCGGGACACCCACCTCGGCGGCCGCCGCGTCCGGGCCGGCGACCTGCTGCTGCTCGGACTGCAGGGCGCCAACTCCGATCCGCAGGTGCGCACCGACGCCTCCGCGCTGACCGGTGGCAACAGCGCGCACTTCGCCTTCGGGCACGGCGAGCACCGCTGCCCGTTCCCGGCGCAGGAGATCGCCGAGGTGATCGCGCGGACCGCCGTCGAGGTCGTCCTGGACCGGCTGCCGGACATCGACCTGGCGGTGCCCGCCGAGTCCCTCACCCGTCGGACCTCGCCCTGGCTCCGGGGCCTGACCCGGCTGCCCGTCCGGTTCACCCCCGTGCCCGCCCTCTGACCACGCGCCGTCCCGCCTCTCCGCCAGGGGTCCGGGAGGTCGCCCCCCGGACCGGCGCGGTACCCCGATCCCTGCCCTGGGAGGCATGTCACGATGCCGACCGGCACCGGAACATCCCGGATCGCCCTCGACCCGCGCCAGATCACCGTTCTGGTGGCGACCAATGTGGCGGCCCGGGGCCTGCACGTCGACGACCTCGATCTCGTGGTCAACGTCGACCCGCCCACCGACGTCAAGGACTATGTGCACCGGGCGGGCCGCACCGCCCGCGCCGGTGAGTCCGGCAGCGTGGTCACGCTCGTGCTGGCGGGCCAGCGCCGCGAGACGAGCCGCATGATGGCCGAGGCCGGCATCGAGCCGACCGTCACCAAGGTGCGCTCGGGCGAGGCGGAGCTGAGCCGGATCACCGGCGCCAAGACTCCCTCTGGGATCCCGCTCGACGGCGGGCCCGCCGTCCCCCGACCCAAGAACACCAACGCTCCCTTCCGCGGCCTCGGCACCAGCAAGGGCACCTCCCGCGGCGCCGGCGGCAAGTCCCGAAAGGCCGGCGAGGCTCGCAAGCTCGCCGAGGCCCGCAGGGCCGCCCTCGTGCGTCGCAACGGCTGAGAGCCGTTGCCCTGGCAGCCTGGCCACGGGATCGGCAACCCTCGGCCCGGCCCGAAGCCGTCCTGTGCGCCTCACCTACGAAGTCAACGCCTTGGCCGCGAGAGGGATACCCGCCGAAACGGAGCAGGATGACGTTGCCGGCGCCTCGCACTGTGCCCAGCATGACAAGCTGTGCTTGCCCACCCCCGAACCCAGGAGGTCACCATGACCGCAGAGCCCGTATCTTCGGAAGGTTCGGAGCCGGCTGCCCCCGAGACGTCCCCTCTGGAGCCGGACAGCGACGGCAACTACGACCTCAAGCGCAAGTTCCGCGAAGCCCTGGCGCGCAAGCGCGGTGCGCAGGCGGACGCCGCTGATATTGCCGCCAAGTCCGACGCGTCGAAGGTGCGTTCGGCGCACGGCCCGGCTGCGAGCCAGCGGTCGTTCAGGCGCAAGAGCGGCGGCTGAGTCGATGAGTCCCGCGATCTGACCGCTTCACCGGCACTCGCGCTATCCACTCGCGCGTCCCGTCCAGTGGCCCGCGACGTGCGCACGCCCGTGCGCGCGTTGCGGGCGGGGCGTAGCCGGCGGACTCGCCTGGGGGAATGGCCCAGATGCGGTTGGCTCGGGTCGGTGGCGCCGCCGAACTGGAATTCCGGGATGAGGGCACTGCCTTGTCCGAGGGTACGCGGCCGGTGTCGCGCGCCTTGCGTGCCCCTGTACCGCTGTGAAAATCGACTGCGGTTGTCCGGGGTGGCGGTAGGCATCCGCGTGGCAGGGACATTCGTTCCCCGTCCTGCTGCGGCTGATCGCCGCACCGTCGGTCGCGTTCCCGGCAGCGGTCGCCTTCGTGCCCAGCCACGGCGTGCAGGTGCCGACCTGCCCCGAGTGGACGCCGTCCGATCTGGTGCAACATCTGGGCAGGGTGCACCGCCGCCATGTCACCGGTTCCTCCCGCGGCTTCGGCCGCGAGTTCGCGCAGGCGGTCCTGGAGCGCGGCGACAGGGCCGTCGCCCGCAACACCGACTCCCTCGCGGACGTGCCGGCCGCCCACGGCGAGGCGATCCGCCTCGTCGAGCCCCGCGGCTTCGCCACCGACCGGTCCGGGCGTGCCCGACCTCGATGCTCGCGGGGCCGCCACCGGAACCGCGGACCGTGCTGCCGGGCTGCGGCTCAGGCGTCGATGATGACGGGGATGATGAGGGGCTTGCGGCGGTGGGCGCGGAACGCCCAGTTCGCCACGGCGCGGGCGAGGAGCTGTTCGAGTTGGCGCGCGTCCCCGACGCCCTCCTCGGCTGCGGTGGCCAGGGTCTTCTCGATGACGGGGACGACCGGCTCGAAGGTGGTCTCGTCGTGGACGAAACCGCGGGCCAGGAAGTCGGGGGCCTCGGCGAGGGCGCCGGTGTCCGCGTCGACGATCGCCACCACCGTGACCACGCCTTCGGCGGCGAGGGTGAGGCGGTCCTTGAGGGACGCTTCGGTGGCGCCGCCGACTTCCATGCCGTCCACGTAGACGTTTCCGGCGGGGACCTTGCCGGTGATGGACGCACGCCCGTCGACCAGGTCGACGACGACGCCGTCCTCGGCGATGACGACCCGCTCGGCGTCGACACCGGTACGGATGGCGAGGTCGCCGTTGGCCCGCAGGTGGCGCCATTCGCCGTGCACGGGCATGACGTTGCGGGGCTTGACGATGTTGTAGCAGTAGACGAGTTCGCCGGCGCTGGCATGCCCGGAGACGTGCACCTTGGCGTTGCCCTTGTGGACCACGTGGGCGCCCCACCGGGTGAGTCCGTTGATCACCCGGTAGATGGCGTTCTCGTTGCCGGGGATGAGAGAGCTGGCGAGCAGGACGGTGTCGCCCTTGCCGATGCGGATCATGTGGTCGCGGTTGGCCATCCGTGACAGCGCGGCCATCGGTTCGCCCTGGGAGCCGGTGCACACCAGAGTGATCTTGTGGTCCGGGAGCTTCTCCAGCTCCTTCGTGCTCACGACCAGACCGGAGGGGACCTTCAGATAGCCCAGGTCACGGGCAATGCCCATGTTGCGGACCATCGACCGGCCGACAAAGGCGACCTTGCGGCCGTGCTGGTGGGCGGCGTCCAGGACCTGCTGGATACGGTGCACGTGGCTGGCGAAGCTGGAGACGATGACCCGGCGCGGCGCGGTGCGCATCACCTGCTCGATCGCCGGGTTCAGCTCTCGCTCGGAGGTGGTGAAGCCGGGCACTTCGGCGTTGGTCGAGTCGGTGAGGAACAGGTCCACGCCCTCCTCGCCGAGGCGGGCGAAGGCGCGCAGATCGGTGATGCGGTCGTCGAGAGGGAACTGGTCCATCTTGAAGTCGCCGGTGTGCAGCACCATCCCGGCCCGGGTGCGGATCGCGACCGCGAGGCTGTCGGGGATGGAGTGGTTGACCGCCACGAACTCGCAGTCGAAGGGCCCGAAGCCGCGCCGGTCGCCCTCCCGCACCCGCACCGTGCGCGGCCGGATGCCGTGTTCCTTGAGCTTGGCCTCCAGGAACGCCAGCGTCAGCTTGGAGCCGACGACGGGAATGTCGGACCGCTCGCGCAGCAGGTACGGCACGCCGCCGATGTGGTCCTCGTGGCCGTGGGTGAGCACCAGGGCCACGATGTCGTCCAGCCGGTCCCGGATCGAGGTGAAGTCCGGCAGGATGACGTCCACGCCGGGCTGGGTCTCCTCGGGGAACAGCACGCCGCAGTCGACGACGAGCAGCTTGCCCGCGTGCTCGAAGACGGTCATGTTGCGGCCGATCTCACCCAGGCCGCCCAGGGCGATGACCCGCAGCCCTCCTTCGGGAAGGGGCGGGGCGGCTTTCAGCTCGGGGTGCGGATGACTCATACCCTGACGGTACCCGGAGAACGGGACAGGGTGATCACTGCCTGTGTGATCCAACGAGCGCTCGATACGACCCGCCGCCGGCTCAGGCCGGCATCCGCCTCATCTGCCCGCTGCCCCAAGACAGGAGGGCAACCGCAGCGGGCGGCGACCGCAACGGCCGCGGCGTGTGCCGGGGTGGCGTCGCGCGTCGGGGGCCAGTGGCTGCGAGGTGATGTTGGGGTGTCAGGTCTCCCGGTGCCCGATCAGAACAGTGCCAGGCCCTCGCCGCTGGTGTCCGCGATGATTGGCCGGGACTGGGTGGGAGGTCGTCCAGGCGATCAGGACCGGCCGCGGTGGCCACGGCAGGGGCCGTCTCGGCCGGCCAGATACGAAACCGCTCGGTGGCTGCGCGGCAGGGGACTTGTGCCAGGACACGGTGCTCGCATCTCCGAGCAGATCCGGAATGTGGACGCTCGTCCGGCCCGCCTCGTGAAATGTCATGCCCCGCAGTTGCTGGACGTGGTGGGCTTCGGTCCGGACACGGCCGTCGCCTTGCTGATCACGGTGGGGGACAACCCGGAACGCCTGGACAGTGAGGCGTCCTTCGCTGCTTTGTGCGGGGTCAGTCCTGCCGAGCGTTCCTCGGGACGCCGGCCGTTCCGTCGCTTGACCGTGGTGGTGACCGTCAGGCAAATGCCGCGCTCCATCGCATCGTGTTCACCCGTCTGGGGGTCGGCCCGCGCACCCAGGACTACTACGAGCGTCGGATCAAGGAGGGCAAGACCCTCGCGAAATCGTTCGTTGCCTCAAACGCTATGCGGCTCGGGAGGTCTTCCACCTGGTCAGACACCTACAGTCAGGACCCCGCTCATAGGGGCTGCCGTGACAGATAGGGTCAGGCGGGTGAGTGAGACACCGACGAACACCCTGCAATACCGCTTCGACGGGCCGGAAGAGGCCCCCGTCCTGATCCTGGCTCCCTCACTGGGCACGACCTGGCACATGTGGGACCGGCAGGTCCCGGAGCTGACCAAGCAGTGGCGGGTCTTCCGCTTCGACCTGCCCGGCCACGGCGGGGCGCCCGCCCACCCGGCCGGCTCGGTGTCCGAGCTGACGGCCCGGCTGCTGGCGACGCTGGACGCGCTCGGCGTGCAGCGGTTCGGGTACGCGGGTTGCGCGCTGGGCGGCGCGATCGGCATCGAGCTGGCCCTGCGCCACCCGGAGCGGCTCGCCTCGCTCGCGGTGGTCGCCGCCTCGCCCCGGTTCGGCACGCCCGACGAGTTCCGGCAGCGCGGGGTGATCGTCCGCACGAACGGACTCGCCCCGATCGCGCGGACCGCGCCCGACCGCTGGTTCACCGGCGGGTTCTCCGCGGCGCAGCCCGCCATCACCGAGTGGGCGGTGCAGATGGTCCGCACCACCGACCCGGGCTGCTACATCGCGGCCTGCGAGGCGCTCGCCGCCTTCGACGTACGGCCCGAGCTGGGGCGGGTGGGCGCGCCCACGCTCGTGCTGGTCGGATCCGAGGACCAGGTGACCGGCCCGGCCGCGGCCCGCACCCTGGTCGCCGGCATACCGGACGCCCGGCTCGCGGTCGTGCCCGGCGCCTCCCACCTTGTCCCGGTCGAGCAGCCCGCCGCCGTCACCGACCTGCTGGTCCGGCACTTCTCCACCGCCTGGCAGCAGCCCTTCGACACCGGTCAGACGGCCCTGCCCGCCGTCCCGGCCGCCCTGGTGCCGGCCGTGCCGCAGCAGCACGTCCCGGTCGCCGAGATCGCCCCGGCCGCCGTACCGGCGCCGCTCACCGTCGCGCCCGACCGGTACGAGACCGGGCTCAAGATCCGCCGGGAGGTGCTCGGCGACGCCTATGTGGACCGGGCGCTGACGCAGGCCGACGACTTCTCCGGGGACTTCCAGGACTTCCTGACCCGCTACTCCTGGGGCGAGATCTGGGACCGGCCGGGCCTGGACCGCCGCACCCGCAGCTGCATCACCCTCACCGCGCTGATCGCCGGCGGCCACCTGGAGGAGCTGGCCTCCCACACCCGGGCCGCCCTGCGCAACGGCCTCACCCCGGACGAGATCAAGGAGGTGCTGCTCCAGGCGGCCGTCTACTGCGGGCTGCCGGCCGCGAACAGCGCGTTCCGGGTGGCCCAGCAGGTCGTCCGCGAGGAGACCACCCCCGCCGAGTGAGCCCCGGCCCGCCGTACGCGGCAGGATGGTGTGGCATGAAGCTCACGAAGAAGTCGCACGCCTGCGTCCGCCTCGACAAGGACGGGCAGACCCTCGTCATCGATCCCGGCGGGTTCAGCGAGGAGGACGCCGCGCTCGGCGCGGACGCCGTCCTGATCACGCACGAGCATCCGGACCACTTCGACGAGTTCCGGCTCCGGGCCGCCATGGAGAACAATCCGGCGGCCCGGATCTGGACGCTGAGGTCGGTCGCCGAGCGGATCACGGCGGCCTTCCCGGGCCGGGTGCACACCGTCGGCCACGGCGACACCTTCACCGCCGCGGGCTTCGACGTCCAGGTGCACGGCGAGCTGCACGCCGTGATCCACCCGGACATCCCGCGCATCACCAACGTCGGCTACCTGATCGACGGCGGCCAGGTCTTCCACCCCGGCGACGCCCTCACCGTCCCCGACCACCCGGTGCGGACGTTGATGCTGCCGGTGATGGCCCCCTGGAACAAGATCGCCGAAGTCATCGACTACGTCCGCGAGGTGAAGCCGGCGCGCGCCTACGACGTCCACGACGCCCTGCTCACCGATCTGGCCCGGCCGATCTACGACCGGCAGATCGGCGCCCTGGGCGGCACGGACCACCAGCGTCTCGCGCCGGGGGCCTCGGCGGAGGTCTGAGACCCGTTGTCGGACCCGCCGGGTAGGTTGTGAGACATGCGCATCGCTACCTGGAACGTGAACTCGATCACCGCCCGCCTCCCGCGGCTGCTGGCCTGGCTGGAGAGCAGCGGCACCGACGTGCTCTGCCTCCAGGAGGCCAAGATCGCCGAGGCTCAGTTCCCGTTCGAGCCGCTGCGGGAGCTGGGGTACGAGGCGGCGGTCCACGCGACCGGCCGGTGGAACGGCGTGGCGGTGCTCTCCCGCGTCGGCCTCCAGGACGTCGTCAAGGGCCTGCCCGGCGACCCCGGCTACGAGGGCGTGACCGAGCCCCGCGCCGTCTCCGCGACCTGCGGCCCGGTCCGCGTCTGGTCGGTGTACGTGCCCAACGGCCGCGAGGTGGACCACCCCCACTACGCCTACAAGCTCCAGTGGTTCGAGGCCCTGAGGGCGGCCGTGCAGGGCGACGCGCAGGGCGGCCGCCCGTTCGCGGTGCTCGGCGACTACAACGTGGCGCCGACGGACGACGACGTCTACGACGCGGCCGCCTTCGAGGGCTCCACCCATGTCACCCCCGCCGAGCGCGCCGCCCTCGCCTCCCTGCGCGGGGCCGGCCTCGGCGACGTGGTGCCGCGCCCGCTGAAGTACGACCACCCGTTCACGTACTGGGACTACCGCCAGCTCTGCTTCCCCAAGAACCGCGGCATGCGCATCGACCTGGTGTACGGCAACGAGCCGTTCACCAAGGCCGTCAAGGACGCCTACGTCGACCGCGAGGAGCGCAAGGGCAAGGGCGCATCCGATCACGCGCCGGTGGTGGTCGACCTCGACGTGTGATGCCACGCTGGGTCCATGAACCTTCCGTTCCTGGGCCATCGGCACAAGAAGAACGGTGAGGCGGCCCCGCCCGCCGACCCCGAGGCGGTCGCCGCGCTGCTGTCCGAGTGCGAACTGCTGCGCTCGCAGGCGGCCCGGGCGGGCATCCGCCTCGACGACACCCCGGACTCCCTGGAGGCCCTGGACCAGATGGTCCCGCGCTGGCGCGACGACGCCGAGACGCTGCCCCGGCTGGGCAACGACGCGGGGCTGTACCTGGGCACGGTCGTGGTGCGCACGGTGTCCGGCGCCGCCTGGGAGATCCGCTCCGACGGCGAACCCGTCGTACGCCTCGTCTCCGGCCGCGAGGTGGAGGTCGTGGGCGCCGGGCAGGAGTGGGCCGCGAGCGGTGTCCCCGAGCTGTCCCAACTGTACGCGGAGATCGCCGAGCCCTGATCCCGCGCCCTTCCGCGGCCCTCGTCGACGTGAGTCGGGGGTACGTACGGCTCATGCCTGAAAGGGGAGTTCGGCGTCACCGAACTCACCGGATCCTACGTGGAGTTCTTGCGCGCGGCGCCCGTCCGCTCCGGTGTGAACGCCGCCGAACACCGCCGACGGGAGCCCGCGTTCGAGGAGTTCCCCCACTCGGGGAAGCCCATCGCCGCCAACCTCGACTACGATTTGCCGTTCATCCCTGTGGTGATGGTGATCGCGCCGATCCACATCGGGATGTGCATGCTGCTCTCGTGGTTCGCCGGCCGGGTGTCCCGCCGTGAGCAGCGAGCCCCAGGACCGGGGCCGCGGTGGTCACCGCGGCCGGCCGGCCCGGGGGCGCTGCTGCCGGGTGGGGAACCCCCCACGGCCCCGAGACCGTAGGGGGGTGGCAGTTCACACGGGCCAGGCTCGTCCGGCAGCAGCCGGAGATCACTGCTCGCCGAGCGGGACGGACACGTACGACGGGTCGTCCGAGGGCGAGGAGAAGGTCAGCTGCGCGCCGGACGGGTTGTGCTCGATGTACAGCGGGTCGACCGTGTCGACCACCAGCGCGAGGCGGTGCCCGGCGGGGACGTCGTAGGCCGTGGAGAACAGGTCCAGGTCGACGTCGAACGGCTCGCCGGGCGTCCGCCCGTGCCAGGTGTACGGCGCGTTGGTGACCAGCCTGCCGAGACCGAACGGGCCCACGTCGTACAGGTAGGCGACGAGGGTGCCGCTCTCCGCGGTCGGGGTGAGCCTGGTGTGCAGCGTGGCCGTGCCGCGGACCCGCTGGGCGCTCGCGTACCGCTCCGACTGCCACACGGCCGCCCAGCGGCGCGGCAGCAGCGGTATCGCGGCCATCGGCGGCAGTTGGGCGACCTGGTCGAGGAGGCTGGAGAGGAAGACGATCCCGCCGTCCGCGCCGGAGTCGACGCCGGCGTGGATGGTGGTGGAGCCCGCCAGCGCGATCTTCCTCCGGGTCGCGCCGACCGACTTCCAGTCCGGGTAGCCCTCGTATCCCCCCGCGCTACGGGACTTCAGCTGGACCGGCTGCTCGTGGTCGATGCCGTTGTCGGATCCCCTGAGGTAGTGGTCGAACCAGCGCGCGGTGTCCGTCCACACGTCGTTGGGCAGTCCGAACAGGCCGGGCAGCTCCGCCGTCGCGTGGTCGCCGGGGCGCAGCTCCAGCCGCTTGGGCACGGTCAGCTTCTGGTAGAAGTCGGCGACCTGGTTCGCCGGGAAGACCGTGTCGCCCCAGGCGTTGGCGAGCATGACGGCCGCGCCGTTCCTGTTCAGCTGGTCGACATAGGTCGCAGGGGAACGTTTCTTCCCCCAGGCGATCATCTCCCGTTCCTTGGACAGGTTCGAGGCGTACACGTTGTCGAGGACCTCGCGCGTCTCGGGGCTCTCGCGGCCGGTGAGGGTGGCCGTGCCGTCCAGGACGGCCACCGCCTGGACGTGCTGGGTGCGGCCCGAGTAGATGGAGTCGATCAGGTCCGCCCAGCCGCTGAGCGCGGCCACGGCCTTGATGCGCTTGTCGTGGGCGGCGGCGAGCAGGCTGATCCCGGCGCCGTACGACACACCCGCCATGCCGATGTGCCGCGGATCCGAGGGCGTGTGGGCGAGGGCCCAGTCGATGACCCTGGAAGCGTCCGCTGTGTCCGGCGGACCCGCCACTTCTATCTGGCCGCCGGACTGCCAGAAGCCGCGCACGTTGTAGGTGACCACCACATAGCCGGCGTCCGCGAGCCGCTGCGCCTGGGCGAGATACTCCACCTGTGGCAGGCTCCAGCTCGTGGGCAGCACGATGAGCGGGTAGTTGCGGCCGCCGTCGGCGTCGGCGGGCGTGACGACGTTGGCCTTCAGCACGGTGCCGCCGTCGCCGGTGATGTCGACGAAGCTGAGATGCGGCGCGGCCTGGGCGGCGGGCGCCAGGCCGACGACGGTGCCGGCGATCAGGGCCGCCGAGACGGCTCCGGCGGCGGAGCCGCGCAGCACGGTGCGACCTCGTCCCATGGGTCACTCCTTCACTAGTTCAGTGCAAAGTGACCCGACGGTAACCGGGCGACCTTACCGTAAGTAACCCGTGGGTAAGTTACGTGCCGGTAAAGGTTGTTGAAGCCCTGAGCGGCGGCGTCCGCGGAGGCCGGCTCGGGCAGGGGGGTGCGGGCGGCGCGTGTGACGTCCCCGACCAGTTCGACCACATCGGGGCCGTAGGCGTGGGAGTTGACCACCTTCAGCAGCAGCACGAAGGAGTCCCCGCCGTACCGGCGCGTCAGACGGACGTGCTCGCGGGCCAGATACCGGGTGGCCGCCTGATTGGTGATCGCCCGCTGCCCGCAGAACAGGAACACCGGCCTGGTGCCCCGCCGGTTGTCCGCGGTCAGCCGGGCGAGCAGCACGTACTCGGCGACACCGCGGTCCATGCGGTAGTGCTCACCGCCGACGCGGAACGCCCCACGCTCCCGGCCGGGTTCGGCGTCGATGTTCACCCGCACACCGGGCAGCAGTGAGGAAAGGTGCGCGGCCATACGGCGGTTGGACGAGGGGCCGCCGAGGCAGAACTCGGTTCGCTCGCCGAAGCCCTGTTGGGCCGCGTCGTGCGCGACCACCTGGGCGTGCGCGTTGCAGTCCTTTATCAGAGCGGACAGTTCGAGCAGCGCGAAGACGTCGTGCCGTGTGACCGTCAGTTCCGGGCCGCCCGCGTCGCGGTTCACCACCAGCAGCGACTCGGAGTTGTCCGGCAGCCCGAAGAACGCCTGCTTGCGCCGCAGTTTGCGGCGCCACAGATACGTACGGGCGAGCCAGCCGAGCGAAGCGGAGATGCCCGTCGCCACCAGGCCCAGGACGATGTTGCGCACGTCGTCGTTCATGGCCGCGCATGCTAGCGGGCCCTGGCGACGGATACGTACCGGCGTTCGATCTGTGACGTTCGTGCGGCGAGTGACCGAGGCGTACTGTCGGTGGTACGGCAATCTCGTTACGCTGCGCGGACTGTCCCGACGGGAGGTTCGGATGGGTCGTCCTGGCACGCGGAAACTGGCGGTTCTGGCGGTCTCGGCCGCCATGGTGTCGGTGGGTGCGGCGGCGCCGCCCGCCGCGACAACGAACGCGAAGGTCACCAAGGTTCCCGTGGCCGTGGGCTACGGAGGCGCCGTCTCCAGCGTCGACGCCGACGCCACGGCCGCGGGCATCGAGGTGCTCAGACACGGCGGCAACGCGGTCGACGCGGCCGTCGCCACCGCCGCCGCGCTCGGCGTCACCGAGCCCTACTCGGCGGGCGTCGGCGGAGGCGGCTACTTCGTCTACTACGACGCAGGGACCCGCACGGTGCACACCATCGACGGCCGCGAGACGGCGCCGCTCAGCGCCGACTCCGACCTGTTCATGGAGAACGGCAAGCCGCTCTCCTTCCCCGACGCCGTCAGCAGCGGTCTGAGCGTCGGCACCCCGGGCACGCCCGCCACCTGGCAGACGGCGCTGGACGAGTGGGGCAGCAGAGGTCTCGCCACGGTCCTGAAGCCCGCCGAGCGGATCGCCCGCGACGGCTTCACGGTGGACGACACCTTCCGCTCGCAGACCGCGTCCAACGAGACCCGGTTCCGCTACTTCCCCGCCACCGCGAAGCTGTTCCTGCCGAACGGCCGGCTGCCCGCCGTCGGCTCCACGTTCAGGAACCCCGAACTCGCCCGCACCTACGAGGAGCTGGGCCGCAGGGGCATGGGCGCCATCTACCGCGGGGACATCGGCGACGACATCGTCAAGACCGTCGAACACCCGCCCGTGGACCCCGCCTCCGGCTGGAACGCCCGCCCCGGCAAGCTGGCCGAGAAGGACCTCGCCGTCTACCGGGCCAAGCTCCAGGCGCCCACCAGGACGTCGTACCGCGGCCTGGACGTGTACTCCATCGCGCCCTCCTCCTCGGGCGGCACCACGGTCGGCGAGGCCCTCAACATCCTGGAGAACACGGACCTGTCGAAGGCGAGCGAGGCGCAGTACCTGCACCACTTCATCGAGGCCAGCCGCATCGCCTTCGCCGACCGCGGGCGCTGGGTCGGCGACCCCGCCTTCGAGGACGTACCGACCAAGGAGCTGCTGTCGCAGCGGTTCGCCGACTCCCGCGCCTGCCTGATCAAGGACGACGCGGTCCTCACCAGCCCGCTCGCGCCCGGCGACCCGCGCCACCCGGCGGCCTGCGGCAAGGGCGGTACGGCCGCCCCGACGACGTACGAGGGCCAGAACACCACCCATCTGACCGTGGCCGACAGGTGGGGCAACGTCGTCTCCTACACGCTCACCATCGAGCAGACCGGCGGCAGCGGCATCACCGTCCCCGGCCGGGGCTTCCTGCTCAACAACGAGCTGACCGACTTCTCCTTCGCCCCGGCCAACCCGGCCGTGCACGACCCGAACCTGCCGGGACCGGGCAAGCGGCCGCGCTCCTCGATCTCCCCGACGATCGTGCTGGACCGGCACAACCGGCCCGTCGTGGCGCTCGGTTCGCCCGGCGGCGCGACCATCATCACCACCGTGCTGCAGACGCTGACCGAGTTCCTCGACCGGCATCTGCCGCTGGTCGACGCGATCGCCGCACCGCGCGCCAGCCAGCGCAACGCGGCGAAGACGGAACTCGAACCCGCCCTCTACGACAGCGACCTGAGGAAGCAGCTGGAGGCCGTCGGCCACTCCTTCTCGCTCAACCCCGAGATCGGCGCGGCGACCGGCGTACAGCGGCTGCCGGGCGGGAAGTGGCTCGCCGCAGCCGAGAAGGTACGGCGCGGCGGCGGCTCGGCGATGGTGGTGGACCCGGCGCCTTAGTCCTGACGGCGCCGGGCCCGCCGGCTCTCAGAGAGCCCGCTTTCGGCGGCGGCTCCGCGCTTGCCGACCGGTCTTTAAACCGCCGTC
>NZ_JBSGDB010000066.1:0-26944 GCF_053602155.1 Streptomyces sp. NPDC004561 | reverse complement strand
CGGAGCCCGGTAGTGCTCTCCATTGAGGACCTTGCCGTCGGCCCGGCGTGCAACCTGCACGTCCGGGCCGAGCTTGCTCATGTTGGCGCGGTGGATCTCGGCGATCACCTGGTCGAGGTCGATGCCGTGGACCAGGGCGGTGCCGTAGGCCACGTAGACCACGTCGGCCAGTTCGTGCGCGAGTCTGTCCAGCGGGCCCTCGACCGCGACCTCGGCCACCTCCGCGGCCTCCTCGGCGAGGAGTTCCCCACGGTGGGCGGCCAGTTCGGGGGACACCTCGGCCGGCGTGCTGCGGGCGGCGAGGCCGAAGGCGAGGTGGAACTCGCGGACGAGGTCGGCGGGCGAAGTGCTCATACGGCGACTCTAACGGCCACCACTGACACCGCCCTCTGCTCCGCCTCGGGCCACGGGGAGTGACCGGGGCCCTGGTCAGTGCCGTGCGTCGCCTGGCAGGATCGCCGCATGTCCCAGGTCTTCACCCGTATCAGCAGGCGCCGGGCACGGCAGAGCGCGGCCGTCGCCGTCGTGGCCCTCGGCCTGCTGCTGTGGTGGCTGGTGCCCTTGGGCGAGAAGCCGCCGAGCGGCACGATCGTCTTCAGCACCGGCACGCCTCGGGGCGTCTACCAGGAGTACGCCGAGCGGCTGCGCACCGAACTGTCCAGGGACATGCCCCAGCTGAAGGTGAAGCTGCTCAACAGCGCGGGTTCGCAGGAGAACGTCCAGCGGGTGGCGACCGGAAAGGCCGACTTCACCATCGCGGCGGCCGACGCGGTGGAGACGTACGAGCTGGCGCACGGCAGCGGCGCCGGCCGGCTGCGCGGTGTGGCCCGGCTCTACGACGACTACGTGCACCTCATCGTGCGGAGCGACTCGGGCATCAGGAGCGTCGCGGACCTGCGGCACAAGCGGGTGGCGACGGGGCTGCCGGACTCCGGGGTGCGGCTGATCGCCGACCGTGTGCTGCGGGCCGCCGGGATCGACCCGCGCAAGGACATCACACCGGTCGCGGACGGCATCGACACCGGGCCCGACCGGCTGGAGCAGGGGAAGATCGACGCGTTCTTCTGGTCGGGCGGCCTGCCCACGAAGGGGCTGGCCGCGCTGGCGAAGAAGGCCGCCTTCAAGTTCGTACCGCTCGACGGCGACCTGGTCACCAGGCTGCACGGGCAGGGGGAGGAGGCGCGCTACTACCGGGCCACCAACATGCCCGAGTCGGCCTACCCGGCCGTGCAGCAGGGCGCCGAAGTGCCGACGATCGCGGTGTCCAACCTGCTGATGACCCGTGCGGACGTGGACCCGCGGCTGACCGAGTGGATGACCCGAACGGTGATCAAGAGCCGCGACGGCATCGGGGCACATGTCCACTCCGCCCAGCTGGTCGACCTGCGCACCGCCATCTTCACCGACCCGCTGCCGCTGCAGGAGGGCGCACGCCGCTACTACCGTGCCGTCAAGCCCTGAAAAGCCTTGCGGGCACCGGTTCGTGACGCCCGTCGAGCCGGGCGCGGGAAGCCTTGTGGGCAGCCCTAGGAGGAGCGGTCCGTGGGGCCCTCGGAGCCCTGTCCGGTCTCCGCGTGCCGCGGCACCGTGACCGTCACCCGCAGCCCCCGCGGCTCGTGGTGGGCGTAGTCGATCGAGCCGCCGCCCGCCGCGAGCAGGGCGCGGGTGATGGACAGGCCGAGGCCCGAGCCCTTGACGTTCTGGTGGCGGCCGCTGCGCCAGAAACGGTCGCCCACGCGCGCGAGTTCGTCGTCGGTCAGACCGGGGCCGGTGTCGGTGACGACGACCGTGGAGGCGTCGCCGTCGGACGCCACCGTGACGCCGACCGTGCCGCCCTCGGGGGTGAACTTCACGGCGTTGTCGATCACCGCGTCCAGCGCGCTGGACAGGGTGATCGGGTCGGCCCAGGCGGTGATGGGCGGGCAGTCGGCGGTCAGCCGGACACCCTTGGCGCCGGCAGCCGGTGACCAGGCGGCCACCCGCTCCTCGGTGAGCGCGCCGACGTCCGTCAGGCCGAGGTCGGCCTCGGCGTGCTCGGCCAGCGCCAGGTCGAGCAGGTCGTCCAGGACCTGCGCGAGGCGCTTGCCCTCGGTGCGGACCGAGGCGATCTCCTCGTTGCCCTCGGGGAGTTCGAGGGCGAGCAGTTCTATGCGCAGCAGCAGCGCCGCGAGCGGGTTGCGCAACTGGTGCGAGGCGTCCGCGACGAAGGCGCGCTGCTGCTCCAGCACTTCCTCGACGTTGTCCGCCATCTCGTTGAACGACCGGGCCAGCCGTCTCAGTTCCGGTGGGCCGCCCGCGGCCGCGACCCTGGATTTGAGGCGTCCGGTGGCGATGTCGTGGGTGGTGGCGTCCAGGATCCGTACCGGTCTGAGCACCCAGCCGGTCAGCCGCAGCGCGGCGCCGACGGCCAGCAGCATGGCCGCGCACTCGCCGGCCGCGACGAACAGCCAGCCGTGCAGGATCCGCGACCGCATCTGCCCGGTGGGCGAGTCCGTGACCACGACCGCGACGACGTCCCCGTCCCGGATCACCGGCGAGGCGACGACCAGCCGGCCGCGCTGCCAGGGCCACACCTGCTGCGGGTCGTGGCTGCGCCGGCTGAGCAGCGCCTCGTCGAACGCCTCCCGGACCTCCCCGGTCTGCGGTACGGACCAGTCGGCGGGCGCGTTGGCCATGGCCGAGCCGTTGCGGTAGAAGACGCCCGCGCGGATGCCGTAGACGCCGTAGTAGCTGTTCAGTTCGGTGCGCAGGGCCTGCCGGCGCTCGTCCGGGCCGGTGCGGCGCGATCCGCTGGGTCCGTCGGTGACGAACTGGGCGAGTGCGCCGAAGCGTGCCGTGTCGTCGATCCGGTCGACGACGACCTTCTGCTGCTGGGCGGCCGCCATGCTGATGGCGAGCGGCAGGCCGAGCGCGAGGAGGACGGCCGCCATCAGGACGATGAGCAGCGGCAGGAGCCGTGTGCGCACCCGTCCCCGCTAGGCGGCCGGGGCGACGAGGCGGTAGCCGACGCCGCGTACGGTCTCGATGAGCGCGGGCATGCGCAGCTTGGCGCGCAGGGAGGCGACATGCACCTCGAGGGTGCGGCCGGTGCCCTCCCAGCTGGTGCGCCAGACCTCGCTGATGATCTGCTCCCGCCGGAAGACCACGCCGGGGCGCTGGGCGAGCAGCGCGAGCAGGTCGAACTCCTTGCGGGTCAGCTGGACGACCGAGCCGCCCACGCTGACCTGGCGGGTGGGCAGTTCGATGCGTACGGACCCGAGGTGCAGGGCGCTCTCGGCCGCCGTGGCGGGGTCCTCGTGCGCGGTGCGCCGGCTGACTGCGTGGATGCGCGCGAGCAGTTCCCCGGTGTCGTACGGCTTGACCACGTAGTCGTCGGCGCCCAGGTTGAGGCCGTGGATGCGCGAGCGGACGTCGGAGCGCGCGGTGACCATGATCACCGGGGTGCTGGTGCGTTTGCGTATCTTGCCGCAGACCTCGTAGCCGTCCTGGTCGGGCAGGCCCAGGTCGAGCAGGACCACGCCGAAGCCGTCGCCCTCGGGGACGAGCGCCTGGAGGGCCTCCTCGCCGCTGCGCGCGTGCGTGACGTCGAACCCGTGTCGCGCGAGGACGGCGGACAGCGCCGCGGCGACATGGTTGTCGTCCTCGACGAGCAGCAGTCTCACTCCCGGCCCCCTCCGGTTCAGCGGTCGTACGGACCCGGTTCCCGTCCGCCCTGTAGATCACGTGCACGCGCGCGTGCACCATGGCAGTGACGCCGATGGATAAGGACGGCGTCAAGAGGGTTCCGGTTGCCCGTCGCTTCCGTTACCCGGCCGATACGCACCGGGCGGCCGCTGCTACGACACGTGTCCGCCGGCTACCGGATTGTGATGCTCAGATCTCCCTCAGATGTGATGACGCAGGTCACAGGCCCTCACTACTGTCCTCCGAAACCGAGGAGGACGGAGCCTGAAAGCGATGACCGAAGTATCGGTGGCCAAGGAAGACGCGGCCGCGTCCGACGAACTGGTCGTCCTGAAGAGCGTCAACAAGCACTTCGGCGCGTTGCACGTACTCCAGGACATCGACCTGACGATCGCCCGTGGCGAGGTCGTGGTGGTCATCGGGCCCTCCGGGTCCGGAAAGTCGACCCTGTGCCGGACCATCAACCGCCTGGAGACGATCGATTCGGGCGCCATCACGATCGACGGAAAGCCCCTGCCGCACGAGGGCCGGGAGCTGGCTCGGCTGCGGGCGGACGTCGGGATGGTCTTCCAGTCCTTCAACCTCTTCGCGCACAAGACCGTGCTCGAGAACGTGATGCTGGGTCAGGTCAAGGTCCGCGGGGCGGACAAGAAGCAGGCCGAGGAGAAGGCGCGGAACCTGCTCGACCGGGTCGGGGTGGGCACCCAGGCCGACAAGTACCCCGCCCAGCTGTCGGGCGGCCAGCAGCAGCGCGTCGCCATCGCGCGGGCGCTGGCGATGGGCCCGAAGGTCATGCTCTTCGACGAGCCGACCTCGGCCCTCGACCCCGAGATGATCAACGAGGTCCTCGAGGTCATGCAGCAGCTCGCCCGTGAGGGCATGACGATGATCGTCGTCACCCATGAGATGGGCTTCGCACGATCGGCTGCGAACCGGGTGGTCTTCATGGCGGACGGCCGGATCGTCGAGCAGGCCGCGCCCGACCAGTTCTTCAGCAACCCGCGCAGCGACCGGGCCAAGGACTTCCTGTCCAAGATCCTGCACCACTGACGGTGCGGGCCGGGCCGTCGCCCGCCCTGGGTCGCCTTTTCCAACGGACCTCGTTCCTCACCATTCGAAGGATGTTCAGCATGAAGCTCCGCAAGGTCACCGCCGCCTCGGCCGTCGCCCTCGCGCTCGCCGTGTCCGTCACCGCGTGCGGCGGCGGCAAGAAGAACGACAGCGGTTCCTCCGGCGGCGGCAAGAAGATCGCCGTCGGCATCAAGTACGACCAGCCGGGCCTCGGCCAGAAGACCCCGCAGGGCTACTCCGGTTTCGACGTCGACGTGGCCACCTATGTCGCCAAGAAGCTCGGTTACAGCGCCGACCAGATCGAGTGGAAGGAGTCGAAGAGCGCCGACCGCGAGACCATGCTGCAGCGCGGGGACGTCGACTTCATCGCCGCCACCTACTCGATCACCCCGGAGCGTCAGCAGAAGGTCGACTTCGCCGGCCCGTACCTGCTGGCCCACCAGGACGTGCTGATGCGCTCCGACGAGACGAAGCTCAAGTCGGCGAAGGACCTGAACGGCAAGAAGCTGTGTTCGGTCTCCGGCTCGACCTCGGCCCAGAACCTCAAGGCCAAGCTGGCTCTCCAGACCAACCTCGTGACGTACCCGACGTACTCGGCGTGCATGTCCGGTCTGCAGAGCGGCGCCATCGACGCCCTCACCACGGACGACTCGATCCTCGCCGGTTACGCCGCCCAGGCCCAGTTCAAGGGCAAGTTCAAGCTGGGCGGTTTCAAGATGACCAACGAGAACTACGGCATCGGCGTCAAGAAGGGCAGCGACCTCAAGGCCAAGATCGACAAGGCGCTGCAGGAGATGGTCTCCGACGGCTCCTGGGAGACGGCCGTGAAGAAGAACTTCGGCCCGGCCAACTACCAGTACGAGCCCGCCCCGAAGATCGGCGACATCAAGAGCTGAGGCAGCGCCCGCCGGTGCGCCGTCGCTCCTGACGGCGGCGGCGCACCCGGGCATCCTTACACGCGGAAGCGCGGGAGATCGTGTTCGACTTTCTGGGACATTACGACGTGCTGGGCGCCTTCTGGACGACGGTGCAGCTCACGCTGCTGTCGGCCGTGGGCTCCCTGGTCTGGGGCACTCTGCTGGCCGCCATGCGGGTGGGACCGGTACCGCTGATGCGCGGTTTCGCCACCACCTACGTGAACATCGTGCGGAACGTCCCGCTCACGGTGATCATTCTGTTCTCCTCCCTCGGCCTCAGCCAGACGCTGGGCATCACCCTCGGCGCGGACGACTTCCAGGTCCAGGGCTTCCGGCTGGCCGTGCTCGGTCTGATCGTCTACACCGCGGCCTTCGTGTGCGAGGCGATCCGGGCCGGCATCAACACGGTGCCGGTCGGCCAGGCGGAGGCGGCACGGGCCCTCGGCCTCGGCTTCACCCAGGTACTGGGTCTGGTCGTGCTGCCACAGGCCCTGCGCGCGGCCGTCGGCCCGCTGACCAACGTGCTGATCGCGTTGACGAAGAACACGACGGTGGCCGCCGCGATCGGCGTGGCGGAGGCGGCGCTCCTGATGAAGAAGATGATCGAGAACGAGGCGCAGTTGCTGGCGATCTCGGCGGTCATCGCCTTCGGATTCTGCTGCCTGACCCTGCCGACCGGCCTGATCCTCGGCTGGGTGGGCAAGAAGGTGGCGGTGAAGCGATGAGTTCGGTCCTGTACGACACCCCGGGGCCGCGCGCCAAGCGGCGCAACGTCCTGTACACGGCGCTCTTCCTGGTCGCCCTCGCCGCCCTCCTGTGGTGGGTGTACAAGTCGCTCGACGACAAGGGCCAGCTGGCCTGGGCCCTGTGGAAGCCCTTCTTCGGCGGCACCGAGGCGTACTCGACGTACATATGGCCCGGCCTGCGCAACACCCTGGAGGCGGCCGCGCTGGCGATGGTCATCGCGCTTCCGCTGGGTGCCGTCCTCGGTATCGCCCGGCTCTCGGACCATGTGTGGGTGCGCGTCCCGGCGGCGGTCGTGGTCGAGTTCTTCCGCGCGATCCCGGTGCTGGTCCTGATGATCTTCGGGCTCGCGCTCTTCGCCCAGTACACGGATGTCAGTTCGGACGACCGTCCGTTCTACGCAGTCGTGACCGGTCTGGTGCTGTACAACGCGTCGGTGCTCGCGGAGATCGTGCGTGCGGGCATCCTCACCCTGCCGAAGGGCCAGTCCGAGGCGGCCATGGCGATCGGCCTGCGCAAGGGCCAGGTGATGCGGCTCGTCCTGCTGCCGCAGTCGGTCACCGCCATGCTCCCGGCCATCGTCAGCCAGTTGGTGGTCATCGTGAAGGACACCGCCCTCGGCGGCGCCGTCCTCACCTTCCCCGAGCTGCTGGCCTCGGCCAACACGATGAGCGGCTACTACGGCAACATCATCGCCTCCCTGACCGTCGTGGCCGTGATCTATGTGGTCATCAACTTCTCGCTGACCTCGTTCGCGAGCTGGCTCGAACGGCGGCTGCGGCGGGGCAAGAAGTCGACCGGCGCGGTGCTCGCGGCCCTGGACGTGACGGACATCGCGGGTACGGCTGCGACCGGCGCGGATCCGGCCGGCGGCCTCTCCGGCTCCGGTGACTTCGGCCGCCCCGGGAAGTGACGCGCACTCAAGTCGTATGAATCGCCCGGAGGCAGTGGCATGATCGCCACTGCCTCCGGTCACTTGACGCAAACTCTGCCAATGGGTTGCATACGTTCTGTGATCGTGCACCCCGCCTCGCCTTCCTGTTCACCTGTCTCCGTCGGGGCACCGCCGCGGGCAGGGGGCGTCACGCCGTGGACCCGGTGATCATCGTCGGAGCGGGGCCCGTGGGGCTCACGCTCGCCCTGGCGCTGGCCCGCCAGGAGGTGCCGTCGGTCGTCCTGGACGACGGCCCCGGCAAGGACGAAGCCCGCCCGGCGCGCACCGTCGTGCTGCGCGAGGACACGGCGGCCCTGCTGGAGCGGCTGACCGGCGTGGCGCTCGGGGAGCACGGCGTGCGCTGGGCCGGATGGCGGTCCCTGCGGCGCAGGCAGGTGATGAGCGAGATCACCTTCGCGCGGGACGAGCCCGCCCCGCTGCACATCGCCCAGCACGTCCTGACCGGTTTCCTGCGCGCGGCCGTCGCGGACGAGCCGCTGGTGAAGGTCGCCGTGGACAGCCGCCTGGATTCGATCGAGCAGGAGCGTTCCGGCATCACCGCGCACACCCGCGGCCCCAAGGGCATCTGGTGGCGGGGCAGTTATCTGGTGGGCTGCGACGGCACCCGCTCGACCGTGCGCAAGCTCCAGGACATCCGCTTCCCGGGCCGTACGGCGGTGGAGCGACACGCGGTCGCGGCGCTGCGTGCGGAACTTCCGTGGGAGGGTCAGGCGTTGCTCCATCGGATGCCGCCGTGGCGGTCGTCCGGGCCCTCGGCCGGGGAGGTGACCGCCCGCCCCCTCCCGGACGGTGTGTGGCGTCTGGACTGGCTGCTGCCGCCGGGCAAGGACCTGGTCACGCCCGAGATCCTGGTGACCCGGATCCGCGAGACCCTCGGAGGCTGGACGGGCAGCTCCGCACCGGTGTACGACCTGCTCGACACCGGTGTCCACACCGTGCACCACCGGCTGGCCCGGCGGTGGCGGGCCGGCCGCGTCTTCCTCGCCGGCGACGCGGCGCACCTGCTGGGCGCGCTGGGCACCCAGGGGCTGGACGAGGGACTGAGGGACGCCGACAACCTCGCCTGGAAGCTGGCCCCCGCCTGGCACCACGGGCATCACGAGGCGCTGCTGGACAGCTACCAGGCGGAGCGGCGCGCGGTGGTCGCCGCCCGGTTGCGCGCCGCCGACCAGGTGCTGCCGGTGCTGCGCGGCGGAGGCGGGCTGCGGCACATCGTCCCGGGCGCGTCCCGGGGGCACGACGCGCTGCTCAGCGACGGTCACCTGGGGCGCGGGCCGCTCGGCGCGCCGGGGGCGTACGCCGACTCCCCGCTCGCACCACGCGAGCTGGAGGGCGAGATCCCGATCGACACACCGCCCGGCGCACCGGTCGCCGACGTCCGGGTGACCGCGGAGGATGGTTCCTTCGTCCAGTTGCGCGACCGGCTCGGCCGCGGCGCGCTGCTCGTCGTCCTGATCGCGCCCGGCACGGGGGTGTGGGACCGCAAGCACTGGGTGTCCGCCGGGGTGATGCCCCGGCTGGCGGCCGCCGTGACCGCGCTGCCGTACCCCGCCGAGCTGCTGGTCGCCGAGAGCTACCCGGGTGCGCCGGCGCACAGTGTGCTGCTCGTACGCCCCGACGGTCACCTGGTCGCGGCGTTCGGCGGGGTCCGCCCGGCGGACCTGTACGCGGCGGCCGAGGCCACGGTGGGCGGCACGGTGAAGGAGGAGGCGGGGGCCCACTCCGGCGCGCGCTGACCGTGAACCCCGTCACCCTCCGTCCACATGGTGACGGTGAGTTGACCGGGCTGCGGCAGCGTGCTGTACTCCGGATCGTGACCGACACCTGTGTGCGCCTGTGGCGGAGGGTCCACATGGACCTCGTCCGCTACGCGGGCTGCGTGTGTCGCCCGTCCTGCTGAATTCGCACCCCTTTCCTTCCGGGCGCCGTCGTGCGCCCGCTTCCGCGAACCCTCTTCAGGACGGTGCACGTGTCTGTCTCGTCTCCTTCCGTGTCCCCTGCCGTCGGCCCTGCGCCCACGCAGGCGGACCTCCTCGACTTCGTACGGCGCACGGCCGCCGACACCGAGCTGATCGCCTCCCTCCCGCTCGACCCGGAGGGCCGCACCTGGGTGCGGCTGGACGGGCCGGGCGGCAGCGAGGCCTGGCTGATCGGCTGGCCGCCCGGCACCGGCACCGGCTGGCACGACCACGCCGACTCGGTCGGCGCCTTCCTCACCGCCTCGGGCGAACTGACGGAGAACTCGCTCGCCGCGCGGCTGCCCACCGACGGCTGGAAGACCCTGGAACTCGACGAGGCGGTGGACCGCGAACGCCGGCTGCCCGCGGGGCAGGGCCGCGCCTTCGGCCACCACCATGTGCACGAGGTGCTGAACGAGTCCCCCGACCGGCACGCGGTCTCCGTCCACGCCTACCACCCGCCGCTGCCGCGGATCCGCCGCTACAGTCGCACGGGCCAGGTGCTGCGTCTTGAACAGGTCGAACGCCCGGAGGACTGGCAGTGAGCGACACCACCGACCGACAGCCGCCGGGAATCGACGAGTTGCTGGAGCGGGTGCGCTCGGGCTACCGGCGCATCGAGGCGCAGGAGGCGCACGCGGCGGCGCGGGCCGGTGAGGCGCTGCTGGTCGACATCCGGTACGCGGCCCTGCGCGAGCGGGACGGGCTGATCCCCGGCGCCCTCGTGGTCGAGCGCAACGAGCTTGAGTGGCGCCTCGATCCGCGCGGCAGCCACCGCCTCGCCGAAGCCACGGGACACGACCTGCGCTTCGTGGTGATCTGCAACGAGGGCTACGCCTCCAGCCTCGCGGCCGCCTCCCTCCACCAGTTGGGCCTGCACCGGGCGACGGACCTGGTGGGCGGCTTCCAGGCCTGGCGGGCGAAGGGCCTGCCCGTGGCACCGGCGGCGTCCTGAGCGGTACGGACCGGAAAGCCCCGCGCACCCCCGCGCGTTCGCTCCACGGGGGTTCGCGACGGAGCACTCGCGCACTGCCGAGGGCGCCGGTCCCATTCCTCTGCCGAGGGCACCGTTCCTACTCCTTGGCCGTGGCCACCGTCACCGCCGGCACCCGCAGTGCCACACGGCCCGGCAGCGCACTGCCGACGAGGGCGAGGAGGCCGGCGGTCGCGACGACGGCGAGGTAGAGCAGGGGCGTGATTGTGGGCGCCGCCCGGCCGGTCATCCCGACGCTGAACGCGGTGAGCACGGCGAGGGCGATACCGCTGCCCAGCGCGGTGGCGAGGAGCAGGACGGACAGCGCCTCGGTGCGCAGCATGCGCAGCACCTGACGCCGGGTCGCACCGGCGAGGCGGAGCAGGGCGAACTCCCGCACACGCTCCGCGATCGACATGGCGAGCGTGTTGACGACGGCGATCGCGGTGAAGGCCAGCACGAGCCCCATGGCGAGATAGTTGACCTCGGCGTTCGCCTGCCGGCCATCGGCCTGGAGGGCATCGGCCTCGGCCGGCGAAAGAATTCGCAGCCCCGGGAACTCACGCAGTGTAGTCACGAGTTGTGTCTGTGTACGGGTCGTGGCGACGAGGACGGAGGAGGCGAGCGGATTGTCCACGTGGCGGGCGACGAGGTCGTGGGCGAAGGTGAGGTCGCCGAAGCCGAGACCCCGGGCATAGACGGCGGCAACGGTGAGCGTGGCGGGCGTGCCGTCGCCGAGTGTGAGGGTGAGGGTGCTTCCGGGCCTCACATGCTGTTGTGCGGCGGCCAGTTGGCTGACGGCGACGGTGCCGGGAGCGAGCTTGTCCAGGGAGCCGGCGGTGACCTGCGGGTCCCAGGTGCGGGCCAGACCTGCCGGGGTCACGCCCTGCGCGGGGTACTTGTCCAGGCCGACGCGGACGGTCGTGCGGACCACTTCGGTGACCGTGTCGTGCCGGGCGCGCAGTCGCCGCGCGGCCTCGTCGGGGACGCCAGGACCCTGTGCGGCCACGACCCAGTCGGCCTTCACACCTTCCCGGGCCTGGGTACGGGCGGCGTCGCCGAGCGTGGACTGGACGAACAACACGGTGCAGGTCATGCCGATGAGCAGGGTGAGGGGGGTGACGACGGAGGCCATGCGGGCGGCGTTGCCGCGCAGGTTGGCGGTGGCGAGGCGGCCGCCGTGGCCGGTGAGCCGGAGCGGTGCGGCGAGCACCAGCGCGGCCGCCCTGACCAGGAGCGGACCGAGCAGGGCGACGGAGGTGGACAGGACGACGACGGCCAGGAAGGTCACGGGAGTCGAGGCGGGTTCGGTGCGCAGGGAGGTGAGGACGACGACGAGGACCACGCCGCCGGCGAGAAGCAGCAGCCCGGCGAGCGTCCGGCCCCAGGCGGGGCGTGTGCGCTCGGTCCTGGCCTCCGCCAGGGCCTCGGCCGGTCGGATCCGGACGATCCTGCGGGAGGCGATCCGGGCCGCCGCCCAGGCGCCCAGCAGGGTGGCGGCAAGAGCGGCGAACGGCGGGAAGGCGCTGACGGTGTGCTCGAGCGTGTCGGGTACGGCCCCGAGGGCGACGAACCGGGAGTGCAGCCAGCCGCCCAGCGGCAGCCCGAGCAGCGCACCGGCCGTGCCCGCGGCGGCGCCGACGACCAGCGCCTCGCGGCCGAGCAGCTTGCGGATCTGTCCGGGCGTGGCGGCGACGGCGCGGAGCAGGGCGAGTTCACGGTGGCGCTGCTGGACGGTGAGCGCGAAGGTGCCGACGACCACGAGCACCGCCACCAGCAGCGAGGTGCCGCCCATGGCGCCGCCCATGCTGACCAGCCGAACGCGAGCGGCGGCCGCGTCCAGGAACTCGACGGGTCCACGGGCGTCACCGGTGCTGACCTGGGCGGTGGTGCCGTGCAGCGCGCGTGCCACGGCCTGCCGCACCTGCTCGGGATCCGTCCCCGGGACCGGCAGCACGCCGAACGCGGTGACCTGCCCCGGGTGCGCGGCCAGCCGGCGTGCCTCGGCGGCGGAGAAGAACAGGGACGTCTGGTGGCATACGGCGGTGGCCGGGGTGGCGATACCGGTGATCCGGTAGCTGCGCGGGGCCTGCGTGGACTGCACGACGAGCCGGTCGCCGGGGCGCAGGCGGGCGCGTGCGGCGAGGTCGCTGTCGACGACCAGGTCGTCGGCGGATTTGGGCGCGTGGCCCGTGCTCAGCCGGTACGGCGTCAGTGCCGCGGAGTCCCAGGCGTGCCCGTAGGAGGTACGGCCGCCGGTGCCTGCCTCGGTCAACGGATCGGCGAGGAAGGTGAGTTCCGGGACGACCCGGGCCACTCCCGGGGTGCGGGCGATCGTGCCGCGCAGGTGCTCGGGCAGCCAGGCACGCTCGGCGATGGGCTTCGCCTTGTGCTTGACCTTGGTCTTGCCCTTCTTGTGTTCGACGGTGGTCCGGTGGACGTACTGGTCGGCGGAGACCACGACGGGCGCGGCGGCATAGCGCTCGGTGCGGATGGTGCCACGCAGACCGGTGTCGAGGAGGGTGCCACAGGCGGTGATCAGAGCGGCCGCGCACATCAGGGCGAGGAAGGCGCCGAGGAAGCCCGCCGCGCGGGCGCGGACTGTCCGGAGGGCGTAACGCAGCATCATCGGGACGGGCTCTCTTCTGTTGTACGGCGGGGGAACGTGCGCTGACCGCCCCGGCCCGTGTGCGCGGTGCTCCGGGGCATGCGTACACCCTCGCCGGTACCTGGGCCCCGGAGCATTGCGGTGACCCGCCGTCCTCGCCGGGGGTAAACCCCCCTACGACCCGTCCTGTTGACCGCCCGTCAGGACTCCGTGTCCCCGAGGAACTCCGTGTCCTCGCCCTCTTCCTCCAGGGCCTGGCGGACGACGCGGAGGGCCATTCCCTCGGAGTAGCCCTTGCGGGCGAGCATGCCGGCGAGGCGCCGGATGCGCTTGTCGCGGTCGAGGCCCCGGGTGGCGCGCAGCTTGCGGGCGACGAGTTCGCGGGCCGTCTCCTCCTCCTGCTCGGAGTCGAGACGGCCGACGGCCTCGTCGATCAGCGTCGAGTCGACTCCCTTGGTGCGCAGCTCCCGGGCGAGTGCGCGCCGGGCCAGTCCCCGGCCGTGGTGCCGGGACTCCACCCAGGCGTCCGCGAACGCACCGTCGTCGATCAGCCCGACCTCCTCGAACCGCGACAGCACCTCCTCGGCCACGTCCTCGGGGATCTCCCGCTTGCGCAGGGCGTCCGCGAGCTGCTTGCGGGTGCGCGGGGTCCCGGTGAGCAGGCGCAGGCAGATCGCCCGTGCCCGCTCAACCGGGTCCCCCGAAGACTCCCCCTGCTCGGCCCTCGACGAGGAAGGGGTGCCTTCGTCCTCATCGCGCGGCTCGCCGAAGCCGCGCCGGCGTCGGCCGCGTCCCCGGCCGCTCCGCGCGCCTGCCGCTTCCCGGGCACCGCGGTCGGACGAGCCGCCCCCGTGCCGCTCGTCGCTCCCGTCGCCCGGGTGGGTGCCGGCGTCTCCGTAGCCGTCGTGCTCCCCGTGATTGCCGTATCCGCCGTCCGCGTACTCGCCGTCACCGCCCGGGGCGGAGTCCGGGGAGCCCCCGGCGCCCCTACCCCGCGGGGCACCGGGGGTGGCGTACTCGTACTCGGCCCAGTCGGTTCGCCGTGTCATGGATCAGCTCTTGGCAGCGGCGGCCTTGGGCTTGGTGGCCTTGGCGGCTGCCGGGGCGGGCGCCGTCTTGGCGTCGTCGGCGGCCGCGGTGGCGACCGCCGCGTCGGTGCCCGGCTCGGCCGCGGGCTCCTCCGGCCGGACACCCACGCCCAGCTTCTCCTTGATCTTCTTCTCGATCTCGTTGGCCAGGTCGGGGTTGTCCTTGAGGAAGTTGCGCGCGTTCTCCTTGCCCTGGCCGAGCTGGTCGCCCTCGTACGTGTACCAGGCGCCGGCCTTGCGGACGAAGCCGTGCTCCACGCCCATGTCGATCAGACCGCCCTCGCGGCTGATGCCCTGGCCGTAGAGGATGTCGAACTCCGCCTGCTTGAAGGGCGGGGCGACCTTGTTCTTCACGACCTTGCAGCGGGTGCGGTTGCCGACCGCCTCCGTGCCGTCTTTCAGGGTCTCGATGCGGCGGATGTCGATACGCACCGAGGCGTAGAACTTCAGCGCGCGGCCACCGGTCGTGGTCTCCGGGGAGCCGAACATCACGCCGATCTTCTCGCGGAGCTGGTTGATGAAGATCGCGGTGGTCTTGGACTGGTTGAGCGCGCTGGTGATCTTCCGCAGGGCCTGACTCATCAGCCGGGCCTGGAGACCGACGTGGCTGTCGCCCATCTCGCCCTCGATCTCCGCGCGCGGGACGAGCGCGGCGACGGAGTCGATGACGATGAGGTCGAGGGCGCCGGAGCGGACGAGCATGTCCACGATCTCCAGGGCCTGCTCGCCGTTGTCGGGCTGGGAGAGGATCAGGTTGTCGATGTCGACGCCGAGCTTGCGCGCGTACTCGGGGTCGAGGGCGTGCTCCGCGTCCACGAAGGCGACCTGGCCGCCGGCCTTCTGGGCGTTGGCCACGGCGTGCAGGGTCAGGGTCGTCTTACCGGAGGACTCCGGGCCGTAGATCTCGACGACACGGCCACGCGGCAGGCCGCCGACGCCGAGGGCGACGTCGAGAGCGGTCGACCCGGTCGGGATGACCTCGATGGGCTCCCTCGACCGCTCGCCCATGCGCATGACCGCGCCCTTGCCGAATTGCCGTTCAATCTGTGCGAGCGCGGCGTCGAGCGCCTTCTCGCGGTCGGTTCCTGCCATGGGTTCCACCCGGTTTGCTTGAGTCGATCGCTTCACGTCAAAGACGCTAACGCCTGCCACTGACAATGCGCCCCGACGTCGGTCCGGCCTGTGGATAACCAGGGGACTTCTCCACCCGAACCAGGTCGAAATCCCCACAGAAAGCCTCGCCTGAGCCTCCATAAGAATGGATGTTCGATTTTGGTGTCAAGCGACACCGGCCGCCGCTACTCCCGCCGGCGTACCGCGGCTGCCTCCGGCCGGACGACGACCACACGGGCCGCTGCCGGAAGCCTTGCCCCCATGAAGATTCCGCGCGCCGTCGACCGGCTCTGTCATGCGACGGGACTGCTCCTGATCCTGTCCGGTCTCGTGCACCTGGGGGTGTTCGCGGTCGACGGCGGTCCCTGGGACGGCCCCGTCTCCTGGCGCAAGCCCGTCACGTTCGGGCTCTCCTTCGGGGTGACGCTGATCGCGATCACCTGGGTCACGTCGTATCTGCGGGTCGGGGCGCGGCCGCGCGCGGTCCTGCTGCTCGTCTTCGCCGCCGACTGTGTGGTCGAGGTGGCCGGCATCACCCTCCAGGCGTGGCGCCGGGTGCCGTCGCACCTGAACATGGAGACCCCCTTCGACACGGCGGTGTCCATGACACTGGCGGTGGGCGGGGTTGTCCTGGTCGCCCTGCTCACGTGGTTCGCCGTCGCGTCCTTCCGGCACCGGCCCACGGGCCCGGTCGGCATGCCGCTAGCGGTGCGCTCCGGGTTCGCGGTCCTGCTGGTGGCACTGGCCTCGGGCGCGGCGATGATCGCGCGCGGGGTGGTGCTGACCCGGACCGGCCACCAGGAGGCCGCCTATCACTCGACGGCCCCGCTCAAGCCGCTGCACGGGGTCAGCCTGCACGCCGTCCTCGTCCTGCCGGCGCTGGCCTGGCTGCTGTCCCGCTCCTCCTGGAACGAGCGGGTGCGCCGGCGGATCGTGGCCACGGCGGTGGGCTGCTACGCGGCGGCCGTCGTCGCGGCGGGCGTGTGGGCGGTCCTCACGTACTGACGCGGTCGCTCGTCACGCACTCCGGCGGGCGGATCCCCCGTAGCGAAGCGCGTCACGACGTCTCCTCCGCACCGAAGCGCGTAACACGCCTCCTGCGCGCCGGTCCGCTCGCCCCTCGTGCGGCAGTCAGCGCGGCATTTTCGGTCCGGCACCTCAGCGCCGCTCTCCCGGCACGTTCATGACCGTGCAGACCACGCGCCACACGTCCCTGGCCTCCCAGCCGGCGTTCAGCGCCTCGTTCACCGTGCGTCCGCCCAGCTCGGACATGACGTGATCGCGCGCGAAGGTGTCGGCGTACCCCGTACCGAAGTGTTCCGCCATCCGCTGCCAGAAGACCGTCAACCGCATGACTCCAGTATCCCGCCCCTGAGAGTGGGCCCTGCCCGGGACCACTTGCCGAGACCGCTTTCCGCCCTACGGTCTGACGCATGGCCGAAACCGGAGCTTCCCCACTCCCCTGCACGCCCCCGGCGCGCTCCCCGCTCTTCCGCGCCGAGCAGTTCGTGTGGCTCACCGCGCGCGTGCTGGAGCAGCGCCTGTTCGCGTACCACTTCCTGCACGGAGCCCCGGAGGCGGTGGAGGCGGCACTGGACGCCTATCTCAACGAGGACGGCGGATACGGGCACGCCCTGGAGCCCGATCTGCGCGGACCCGTCAGCCAGCCGCTGCACACCGCGCACGCGCTGCGCGTCCTGGACGGCGTCGGGCGCTGCGGCGGGCAGCGGGTGGAGCGCCTGTGCCGCTATCTGACCTCGGTGTCCACGGCGGACGGCGCGCTGCCGGCGATCCGTCCGAGCCAGCGCGGGTACCCGACGGCGCCGTTCGTCCCGGTCGTGGACGACCCTCCCAGCGAACTGCTGGCGACCGGGCCGGTGGTGGGGCTGCTGCACCGCAACGAGGTGTGGCACGCCTGGCTGTTCCGGGCCACCGACTTCTGCTGGCAGGCCGTCGAGGCCCTGGAGAAGTCGCACCCCTACGAGGTGGAGGCCGCCGTGGCCTTCCTGGACTCCGCCCCCGACCGCCCGCGCGCGGAGGCCGCCGCCGACCGGCTGGGCCGCCTGGTGCGCGAGCAGCGGCTCGCGGCGCTGGACCCGGACCGCCTCGGCGCCTACCCGGTGGCGTCCGGCTACGCCCCGGGCGAGCACCACTTCCCGTACGACTTCGCGAGGAGCCCGGAGTCGCTCGCGCGCGCGTGGTTCACGGAAGACGAGATGGCCCGCTCACTGGATCACCTGGCCGCCGAGCAGCAGGAGGACGGCGGCTGGCCGATCCGCTGGCGCCGGTGGGCACCGGCCCCCGCCCTGGAGGCGCGCCCCATGGTGACGATCGAGGCGCTGCGCACCCTGCGGGCGTACGGCCGCTTCGTGGGCTGAAGCGGCGCGGCTCAGCCGCCGAGGGCCCGTACTCCCGCCGTCACGACCACGGCCGCGGCGACGACCAGCAGGAAGGGTGCGCGCAGCACCAGTGCCACGGCGGCCGCGCCGAGCCCCGCGGCCCGGGCGTCCAGCACGAGCGCGTGCCCGTCGGCGAACGTCTGCTGTGCGGTGAGCGCGGCGAGGAGGGCGACGGGCAGCAGGGCGGCGAGCCGTCGTACGAACGGCCGCTCGACGGCGTGGGCGGGTACCAGCAGGCCGGCGAGTTTCACGGCGTAGCAGCCGAGCACGGTCAGGCCGATTGCGATCCAGGTGTTCACCGGTCCCCCTCCGGTCCGTCCGGCTCGTGCCGGGATATGTCGCGTCCGCGGCGTCCCGCCACGAACAGGGCGACCGGTGCCGCCAGCGCCGCCGCCAGGACGGGGACACCGGCCGGCAGAACCGGCAGGAGTCCGAGGCCCAGCAGCACCGCCAAGCCCGCGACCGCGCGCTCGGTGGCGGTCTTCAGCATCGGGGCGAGCAGCGCCAGGAACACGGCGGGACCGGCCGCGTCGAGGCCCCACGCGCGCGTGTCGCCGATGGCCTTGGCCCCCAGGGCACCAAGGAACGTGGTGAGGTTCCACAGCACGTAGAGGCTGAGGCCGGTGACGGTGAAGCCGATCCGCGCGGCGCGCCGGGTCGGCTGGGCCAGGGTGACCGCCGTGGTCTCGTCGATCACCCACTGGGCGGCGAACGGCCGCACCGCGCGCGGGAGCGCGAGCAGCTGCGACAGGCGCAGCCCGTAGAAGGCGTTGCGTACGCCCAGGAAGAAGGCCCCGGCCGCGGCCGTGAACGGATTGCCCCCTGCGGCGAGCGCTCCGACCAGGGCGAACTGGGAGGCGCCGGTGAACACCAGGAGGCTGAGCGCGCAGGTCTGGAGGAGCCCGAGCCCGCTGCCGGCCGAGGTCACGCCGAAGGCGAACCCGGACAGGCCCACGGCGACGCCGACGCCCAGGGCGTCCCGTACGACCGCCGCATCGGGCTTGTCCGCGCCTTCGGCGGTCATGTCCGCGAGTGCTGTCTGTTGTGCCACGTCCCGGACGGTACGGGCATACGTCAGTCCGGGTCTTGTACGTTCTTGCGCTCGCGCTGGTACGCGCCCGGGGGCACGCCCACGATCCGGGCGAAGTGCCGGTTGAGGTGGGGCTGGTCGGTGAAACCGACGGCGACCGCCGCCTCGGCCGGTGGCGTACCCGAGTCCAGCAGGAGCCGGGCGCGGCGCACGCGGGCGTCGGTCAGCCATGTGTGCGGCGGCATGCCGTAGGCGTCCCGGAACGCTCGCAACAGCGCGAACGGACTGGTCCCGAGGTCGGTGGCGAGCCGTTCCAGGGTCGGCGGACCGGCCATGCGCTCCTCCAGCACCACGCGTGCGCGTGCCGCGATCCGGGCGCCGGCCGTCGGCGTCCGGCGCTGCGGCAGCGGACCGCCGTTCAGCCGGAGCAGCCTGGTCACGGCGACCCGCAGCAGGGTGTCGGCGGCCAGCGCGTTGCCCTCCTCGGCGGCGCGGAGCACCTGGTGGACGAGGCGGACGGTGGCGGGGTCGTCGAGGACGGGGCTGACGAAGCCGGGCGTGCCGCGGATGGTGGTGGTCTCCGCCGCTATCGCCGCCACCACGTCGGGCGACGGGTAGACCGCGCCGTACCGCCAGCCCTCGGGGACGCCGGCCCGGCCGGTGTGCGGGGTGTCCGGGTTGACCAGCGCCAGGGCTCCGGCGCCGGCGGACACGTCGGAGCCGCGGTGGTGGAAGACCTCGACGCCGTCGGCGATGGCCGCGATCACGAAGTTCTCGTGGGTGTGCCGGACGAAGGTCTTGCGGACGTACCGGGCCCGCAGCAGATCGACGCCGGGCAGCTCCTCGTACCGCCAGTGCCGCGCCCGCTCCACCGGCTGCCGCTCCCGGGCCCCGGGCGGTCGGCCGTCCTGCCGTCCAGCTGCACCTGCCATACGGCCATTCTCCGCCGCCCCGGCCGGGCCCCGCCGTCGCCCGGCCCGGAGCGCATGGCATTTGCCCAGGTCAGGGCGATTGTCAGTGGCCGGGTGCAGGATGGACACATGGTCAGCTCCGCACACCGGGCCCTCGACGGCTTCTCCCCCGCGACCCGCGGCTGGTTCACGGGGGCGTTCTCCGCGCCCACCGCGGCCCAGGCGGGCGCGTGGCAGGCCATCCAGGCGGATTCGGACGTGCTGGTGGTCGCGCCGACCGGCTCCGGCAAGACGCTGGCCGCGTTCCTCGCCGCCCTGGACCAGCTCGCGTCGAGCCCGCCCCCGGCCGACCCGAGGAAGCGCTGCCGGGTGCTGTACGTGTCCCCGCTGAAGGCGCTCGCGGTCGACGTCGAGCGCAATCTGCGCAGCCCGCTGACCGGTATCCGCCAGGAGTCCGTGCGCCTCGGCCTGCCCGAGCCCGAGGTCAAGGTCGGCATCCGCTCCGGCGACACCCCGGCAGCCGAGCGCCGCGCCCTGTCCACTCGTCCCCCGGACATCCTGATCACCACCCCCGAGTCGCTCTTCCTGATGCTGACCTCGGCCACGCGCGACGCGCTCACGGGCGTGGAGACGGTGATCCTGGACGAGGTGCACGCGGTCGCCGGCACCAAGCGCGGCGCGCACCTCGCGCTCTCCCTGGAGCGGCTGGACGAGCTGCTGCCGAAGCCGGCCCGGCGGATCGGCCTGTCGGCGACCGTGCGCCCGGTGGACGAGGTGGCCCGGTACCTCTCACCGCGCCGGAAGGCGGAGATCGTCCAGCCGGAGTCCGGCAAGGAGTTCGACCTCTCGGTGGTCGTCCCGGTCGAGGACATGGGCGAGCTGGGCGGCTCCCCGGTGGCCGACGCCGCCGAGGGCGGGGAGCGGCCGTCGATCTGGCCGCAGGTCGAGGAGCGGATCACCGACCTGGTCCAGTCCCACCGCTCCACGATCGTCTTCGCCAACTCCCGGCGCCTCGCGGAACGGCTGTGCAACCGGCTGAACGAGATCGCGTACGAGCGCGCGACCGGCGAGACGCTGGAGGAGCACCACGCCCCGGCCCAGCTGATGGGCGGCTCGGGCGCGGCCCAGGGCGCGCCCCCGGTGATCGCCCGCGCCCACCACGGCTCGGTGTCCAAGGAACAGCGGGCGCTGGTCGAGGAGGACCTGAAGGCGGGCAGGCTGCCCGCCGTGGTCGCCACGTCCAGCCTGGAGCTGGGCATCGACATGGGCGCCGTCGACCTCGTCGTCCAGGTCGAGTCCCCGCCGTCGGTGGCCTCCGGGCTCCAGCGCGTCGGCCGCGCGGGACACCAGGTCGGCGCCGTCTCCACCGGCGTCGTCTTCCCCAAGTACCGGGGCGACCTCGTCCAGGCGGCCGTGGTCACCGAGCGGATGCGCTCGGGCTCGATCGAGGCCCTGAAGGTGCCCGCCAACCCGCTGGACGTGCTCGCGCAGCAGGTGGTCGCCATGACGGCGCTGGACGCCTGGCAGTTCGACGACCTGCTCGCCGCGGTCCGCCGCGCGGCCCCCTTCGCCTCGCTCCCCGAGTCCGCGTTCACGGCGGTCCTCGACATGCTCGCCGGCCGCTACCCGTCCGACGCGTTCGCGGAGCTGCGCCCGCGGGTGGTGTGGGACCGGGTGACCGGCACGATCACCGGACGCCCCGGCGCCCAGCGCCTCGCCGTCACCTCCGGCGGCACGATCCCCGACCGCGGCCTGTTCGGGGTCTTCCTCGCCGGTTCCGACCCCAAGAAGGGCGGCGGCCGGGTCGGCGAGCTGGACGAGGAGATGGTCTACGAGTCCCGCGTGGGCGACGTCTTCACCCTGGGCACGAGTTCCTGGCGCATCGAGGACATCACGCGCGACCGGGTCCTGGTCTCCCCCGCGCCGGGCGTGCCGGGCCGGCTGCCGTTCTGGAAGGGCGACCAGCTGGGCCGGCCGCTGGAACTGGGCCGCGCGGTGGGCGCGTTCCTGCGCGAGGTCGGCTCCCTGTCCAAGGACGACGCCCGGCTGCGGCTGCTCGCAGCGGGCCTCGACGCGTGGGCGGCGGACAACGTGCTGTCGTACCTGGACGAGCAACGAGAGGCCTGCGGTCACGTCCCGGACGACCGCACGATCGTCGTGGAGCGCTTCCGTGACGAGCTCGGCGACTGGCGCGTCGTGGTCCACTCCCCCTTCGGCGCCCAGGTCCACGCCCCCTGGGCCCTCGCCCTCGGCGCCCGCCTCTCCGAGCGGTACGGTATGGACGCCCAGGTGATGCACGCCGACGACGGCATCGTGCTGCGCCTGCCCGACGCCGACCTGCTGGGCATGGACCTGCTCGACCAGGAGCCCATGAAGGCGGGCACGGAGTACGACGGCGAACAGGCGCCCGTGGGCGCGGCGGACGTCGCCTTCGACAAGGGCGACGTCGACCAGGTCGTCACCGACCAGGTCGGCGGCTCGGCCCTGTTCGCCTCCCGGTTCCGCGAGTGCGCGGCGCGCGCGTTGCTGCTGCCGCGCCGCAACCCCGGCAAGCGCACCCCGCTGTGGCAGCAGCGGCAGCGGGCGGCCCAACTTCTCCAGGTGGCCAGCGAGTTCGGCTCGTTCCCGATCGTCCTGGAGGCGGTCCGCGAATGCCTCCAGGACGTCTTCGACGTCCCCGGGCTCGTCGAGCTGATGGGTGACATCGAGTCCCGCAAGGTGCGTCTGGTCGAGGTCACCACTCCGGAGCCGTCCCCGTTCGCCCGCTCCCTCCTCTTCGGGTACGTCGCCCAGTTCCTGTACGAGGGCGACTCCCCGCTCGCCGAGCGCCGTGCCGCCGCGCTCTCCCTGGACTCCCGGCTGCTGGCCGAACTGCTGGGCCAGGCCGAGCTGCGCGAACTGCTCGACGCCGAGGTGCTGACCGAGCTGGAGCGCGAACTCCAGTGGCTCACCGAGGACCGCCGGGTCAAGGACGTGGAGGGCGTGGCGGACGTGCTCCGCCTGCTCGGCCCGCTGACCGATGCCGAACTGGTGGGGCGCGGCGCGGACCCGCACTGGGCGCGGGAGCTGGCCGGCGCCCGTCGGGCCATCAAGGTCCGGATCGCCGGCACCGACCACTGGGCGGCGGTCGAGGACGCGGGCCGGCTGCGCGACGCGCTCGGCACGGCGCTGCCCGTCGGCGTCCCCGAGGCCTTCACCGAGCCGGTCAAGGACCCGCTCGGCGACCTCCTCGCGCGCTACGCCCGTACCCACGGTCCGTTCACGTCGACCACGGCGGCGGCCCGCTTCGGCCTGGGCGTGGCGGTCACCGAGGGCGCCCTGCAGCGGCTCGCCGCGAACGGCCGGGTCGTCCAGGGCGAGTTCCACCCCGCGGGCATCGGCCAGGAGTGGTGCGACGCCGCCGTACTGCGGCGCCTGCGCCGCCGCTCCCTGGCCGCCCTGCGGCACGAGCTGGAGCCCGTGCCGCCTGCCGCGCTCGCCCAGTTCCTGCCGCAGTGGCAGCACATCGGCAAGGGCCACGGCCTGCGGGGCATCGACGGACTGGTGCGCGCCGTCGAGCAGTTGCAGGGCGCGTCGGTGCCCGCCTCCGCGCTGGAGAAACTGGTGCTGCCGTCCCGCGTGGCGAACTACACCTCGTCGATGCTCGACGAGCTGACCGCGGCCGGCGAAATCGTATGGGCCGGCGCGGGCGCCCTGCCCGGCAAGGACGGCTGGGTCTCCCTCTATCTGGCGGACGCGGCCCCGTTGCTGCTCCCGCCACCGCACCCGCTGGAGCTGACGGCGCTCCACCAGTCCGTCCTCGACGCGCTCACCGGCGGCTACGGCCTCTTCTTCCGCCAGATCGCCGACCAGGTCCGCGCCACCACGCACCCCGACGCCACCGACCCCCAACTGGCCGACGCGCTCTGGGACCTTGCGTGGACGGGCAGGCTCACCAATGACACCCTCGCGCCGATGCGCTCCCTGCTCGGCTCGGGCCGTACGGCGGGCTCGACCGCCCACCGCGCCAAGCGCGCCGTCCCGCGCGGGCGTTACGGCTCCCTGACGGCCGCCGCCCGTACGGCCTCCCGCACGGGCCCGCCGACCGTCGCCGGCCGCTGGTCGCTGCTGCCGACGGCCGAACCGGACACCACCGTGCGCGCGCACGCGCTGGCCCGCACCCTCCTGGACCGGCACGGTGTGGTCACCCGGGGAGCGGTCGCCGCGGAAGGCGTCGAGGGCGGCTTCTCGGCGGTGTACCGGGTGCTGTCCGCCTTCGAGGAGAGCGGCCAGGCGAGACGCGGTTATGTGGTCGAGGGGCTGGGCGCGGCCCAGTTCGCCATGGACGGCGCGGTCGACCGTCTGCGCGCGGTGTCCAACGCGCGCGAGCGGGGCGAGGCCCTGCCCGGCCAGGGCTCCCCCGACGGCTTCGCCTCCCCCGGCCTTCCCGGGCCGGGCTTTCCGAGCGGTCCGAGCGGTTTCGGCGACACCGACGGCGGCCCGCACGGCCGTACGGCCCTCGGCCCGGCCGACGGCGCCGGCTCCGGATTCGCCCACCCCGGCCTCGACGACGACTTCACCTGGCCGCCGGCGCCCCCTGGCGACTACGTCTCGCCCCGCGACCTCGCCGACCCCTTCGCCTCCCCCGGCTTCGGCGGTCCCAGAGAAGGCGGCGCGGCCGGCTACGGCCCGGCCGCGAACCGGGGCTACGGCGGCAGCCGCACCCGTGGCGGGGCTCCCGACCCCCGTGCCGTGGTGCTCGCCGCGGCCGATCCGGCGAACGCGTACGGCGCGGCCCTGCCCTGGCCCGAGCCGCCGACCGGCGCCGGGCACAAGCCGGGGCGCAAGGCCGGCTCGCTGGTCGTCCTGGTGGAGGGGGAGCTGACCCTCTACATGGAGCGCGGCGGCAAGACGCTGCTGGCCTGGCCCGCCGGCGCGGACACCGCGGCCACCGACGACCCACGTCTCCGTACGGCCGCGGAGGCCCTGGCCACGGCCGCCCGCGCCGGCTCGCTCGGCACGGTCACGGTCGAGCGGATCAACGGCGCCCAGGCCCTGACCTCCCCCACGGGCACCCTGCTGGAGGCAGCGGGATTCGTCGCCACACCCCGCGGCCTGCGCCTCAGAGCCTGACGACCACCGAGCGCCCGCCCCCACCGCTCAGGCCGTCCGACCCCACGGCGACACCGCCTTCACCACCGCACGTCCGACTCCCACTCGGCATCCGCCGAGCACCGCCACCGCAACCGTCCCCGCCCGGCCCAACCCCCGCGGACCGCCACCGCAAGGACCCGCTGCCTCACCCCGGCGATGCCCCTCCCCCCGCCGTGGCACCCTTGACCCATGCCCGAAGGTGACACGGTCTGGCAGGCCGCGCGGCGGCTGCATGAGGCTCTCGCGGGCAAGGCGCTGACCCGCAGCGACTTCCGGGTCCCGAAGTACGCGACGGTCGATCTCACCGGCCGCCGGGTGCTGAGCACGATCCCGCGCGGCAAACACCTGTTCACCCGGTTCGAGGGTGGCGTGAGTCTCCACACGCATCTGCGCATGGAGGGGGCGTGGAAGGTGTTCGGCACGGGCGAGCGCTGGCGGGGCGGACCGGCGTACCAGATCCGGGCGATCCTCGGCACCGCCGACCGCACGGCCGTCGGCTATCGCCTGCAGGTCCTGGAGCTGTTGCGCACGACCGAGGAGGAACAGGTCGTCGGCCACCTCGGGCCGGATCTGCTCGGCCCGGACTGGGACCCCGAGCGCGCCCTGGCCAATCTGCTCGCGGACCCGGCCCGCCAGCTCGGCGAGGCCCTGCTCGACCAGCGCAATCTGGCCGGAGTCGGCAACGTCTACAAGTGCGAACTGTGCTTCCTGCTCGGCGTCACCCCCTGGCTGCCGGTCGGCGCACTGCCCGCGGACCGTGCCGAGAAGCTGCCGGCCCTCGCCCAGCGGCTGCTGGAGGCCAACCGCGAACGCCCGGTGCGCCAGACCACGGGCCTGCACCGGCACGACCTGTTCGTCTACGGCCGCGCACCCCACCCCTGCCTGCGCTGTCGCACACCGGTCCGCGTGGCCGACCAGGGCGACGGCTCCCAGGAGCGCCCCACCTACTGGTGCCCGACCTGCCAGCAGGGCCCCGCTCCCGCGCCGGGAGCACCGCAGCGCTTCAGGGAGCGTTACCCCCGCCGGACCGGCTGATCGCGCCCAGTGCGGGCAGTCGCCGGAAGCCGACCCCGGCCATTGCACGCACAGGAATTGACGCCCCGTCAGAAGCGCTCGTACGGTCGCTGCATGCCTCTCACGGCGTACGACCTCACCGGACGCACCGCGTTCGTCACCGGAGCCGCCGGCGGCATCGGCCGGGCCTCCGCCGTCCTGCTGGCCGAGGCGGGCGCGACCGTGCACTGTGCCGACCGGGACGCGGACGGTCTGCACGGCACCGCCGCGCTGATCGGGAAGCTCGGCGGCACGGCCCGTACCCACGCTCTGGACGTCACCGACCGGCCGGCCCTCGCCGAGGCCGTCCGGTCCTGCGGCCGCCTGGACGTGATGGCGGCGATCGCCGGGATCATGCACAGCAGCCCGGTCCTGGAGACCCGGGACGAGGACTTGGACCGGGTGCTGGACGTCAACTTCAAGGGCGTGCTGTACGCCTGCCAGGAGGCGGCCCGGCTGATGCTCGCTCGCGAGACCCGGGGCAGCATCGTCACGATGGCCTCCGGCGCGGTCGACACCGGCGGCCCCGGCCTGCTCTGCTACGGCGCGGCGAAGGCGGCCGTGGTCCAGCTGACCAAGACGCTGGCCACGGAGGTCGGCCGGCACGGCATCCGGGTCAACGCGATCGCGCCGGGCTGGGTCCGCACCCCCATGACCGACCGCCACGACCGCGAGGCGCAGGCGCACACCGAGGCCGTGATGGCCCGGATGGCACCCCTGGGCCGGGTCGGCGAAGCGGACGACGTCGCCCATGCGGTGCTGTATCTGGCGTCGGACGCGTCGGCGTTCACGACGGGTCAGATACTTCGCCCGAACGGGGGTGTGGCGATGCCCTGGTAGCGTCCCCCGCCTGCCAGGCGGCCGCCCAGCGCCCGTCGGACACGGCCCCGGCCGCCCGCCCCCTGGGCACACAGTGCACGGGCAGCACGCTCAGCCCCCACCCGCCGGCCGCGACGGCCCCTTCCAGCACGCCCGAGCCCTGCCCCAGGGCGAGCCGCAGCACGGCCCACCACCACACCGTTCCGAACCCCAGCGCCACCGCCCAGCGCGCTATCCGCCCCACCATGGCCGCCACCACCTCCTGCCGGACGCTAGACCGTCGCCTGTCCCGCGCGGGAGGCGCACCACGGGCTCACGGATGCAGCGACGGACCGCACGACCGGCCGCCGTGCCCCGGGCCTCGCCGCGACCGCTACGCGTTCTCCGCCTGGAACATCCAGTGGTGCTTCTCCAGGTCCGCGGTGATCGCGATGAAGATGTCCTGGGTGACGGGATCAGACTCTCCGGTCGCCTCCACCCGCTCCCGC
>NZ_JBSGDB010000065.1:0-27057 GCF_053602155.1 Streptomyces sp. NPDC004561 | reverse complement strand
GGCCACGGGAGGGGTGGGCGGCAGAGCGGCCTCAGCGCTCCGCCGGTTGGTCCGTCCGTGCCGCAGGCGGTCCTGCGGCCTCAGTCCCGTTGACCACGTCCACGTCGCTCGCCCGGACGTAGGCGAGCCGGTGGCCGAACTGGATCTCGTAGTACGTCTCCTGGCCCTTGACCACCGGGGCGGGTGTGTCGACGAAGGAGGACCGGGCGACGTAGGAACCGTCGATGCTGGCCTCGGTCACGTACCGCTGACCCGCCCGCAAGCGGTAGGGGAGCGGCGCCTCGGTCTGCTCCTCGACTCCCTCCGGGTAGGCCTCCTCCTCCGGAAGGGCGCGTCCGAACACCGGGATCTCGTCCAGGCCCGCCTTCGGCGTCACCATGCGGCCCGCCGCGCCGACGGCGGTCGGCTGCTGCTTCGGGTTCTTGAACCATGCCCTGTGGCCCTGGAACCAGATCGCCGTCCAGTCGCCGCTGCGTCCGGCGACGGCGAAGGTCTGCCCGGCGGAGACGCGCGACCCCAGGTCGTTGACGTCCTCGGTGGACGGCCCGCCGTCGGGCTTGCGTCCCGGGTCCTGGATGAGCGGAGCGTTCTCGTCCGGCCGGGTGTGGAGGCGGACGGCGCTGGAGCCGTGCTGGGGGCAGGGCACACCGCTGCGGGAGCAGCCCGTGAACCGCGGCTTGTGAGTGGCGTAGTCCGGCAGGATGGTCACCATGTCGCTGTCCGGTCCGGCCGTGGCCCGCAGCGGCGCGCCGAGGAGGTCGAAGTAGTGCCGCCAGTCCCAGAAGGGACCGGGGTCGTCGTGCATGTCGGGGATCGAGTCGGCGGTCGGCGCGGGCACGTTGTCATGACCGAAGATGTGCTGCCGGTCGAGCGGAACGTGGTACTTCTTGGCCAGGTAACGCACCAGACGTGCCGAGGTCCGGTACATCTCCTCCGTGTACCAGGTGCCCGGCTGTCTGAGGAAGCCCTCGTGCTCGACGCCGATCGAGCGCGCGTTCACGAACTGGTTGCCGGAGTGCCAGGCCTCGTCCTTGGTCTTCACGTGCTGGGTGACATGGCCGTCGGTGGAGCGGATCGAGTAGTGCCAGGACGCCTCCGTGGGATCCTGCACGGTCTGGAACATGCTCTTCAGCGTCGCCTCGGTGTCGTGGATGACGATGTACTCGATCTTCTGGTCCCTGGGCCGGTCGGCGAGGTCGTGGTTGCCGTAGTCGCCGTCGTCGTCGATCTGCACGTACGGCGCGGCGAGCCAGTCGCAGCTCAGCTCGGCGGGGCACTCGGCGTTCTTCGACCGCCGTGCGCTCTGCTGGCGGGCGGTGCGGGGGCGCACGCCAGGGCTGGCGGGGAGGGAGACCTCCTGCCCTTCGGCAGTGGTGCGGTGCGCTCCCTTCCGGATCACCCCGAAGACGTCGTTCGCGTAGGTCGCCGCCGACTGGATGTCAGGTGTGCCGGGGAAACGTTCCACCGCCTCCCACCATTCGGCCGGGTTGTCGCTGAGGGGCCTGCCGAGCTGTCGTTGCGTGGCCGCCAGCAGCGCGGCGCCGCCGCGTACGTTGGCGGCGGGGTCCGTCCGCAGACGGTCGGCCGGGGCCTGGGTCAGGCGCGCGGCGCGCTGCAGGTCCGCCGGCCGCACGGCGCGGCCGGCCAGGGTGCCGGCTTCCTGTCCGGCGGGCGCCCCCGCCGAGCCGGTGCTCTGCCGGCCGTCGCTGTCGTGCTTAGTCTCCGGCCCCGCGGCGGCCGACGGCGTCCGGACCCGGCTGGTGTCCAGCAGGTGCATCGGTCCGTAGCCGCCCGCGACGCTGGGGGAGCCCGGGTGGGAGTCCCAGCGCGACTGCACGTAGGACACGCCCATGAGCACGCTGCGCGGCACGTGGTACTCGCGCGCTGCGTCCGCGAAGGCGTTCTGCAGGTTCTGCTCCGGCGCGTCGTCGTCGAACATCGGGCCGAGCAGCAGCGGCGCCAGCAGTGCCGCCGATCCGATCACGCATGCCGACCGGCGGCACACGCGGACGCGGTTGGGGACACGTGGGGCGGTGGGTCTTTTCATGGCACGGGTCTCCAAACATGCTCATCGCAGCCAGGACAAAGGAGTTGCCCCTGACAACCACCCCTTGTACGTTTCCGTGCCCGGCGTGTCCCGTCGCGCCAAGGGTCACCGGGGTGGACCAGCGGCCCGGCAGAGGCCACCCGGTCGGCGGCAGCGACCACGCTCCGACGGACCGTCAGCGCGGGTGCCGGGAACGGCCCGGCGCCGACGGCGCGCGGGCTCACTCCTCGACCGGGTCGACCTGCCAGTCGGGGTGGCCGGGCATGGGCGGGGTGTGCGGCCCGTAGAGCCACGCGGTCAGAAACGGCTTCAGATCCTGGCCCGCGACCCGGGACGCGAGGGCGATGAAGTCCGCGGTGCCGGCCGCACGGCCCCGATACGTCGTCACCCAAGACCGTTCGATGCGCTCGAAGGTCTCGGCGCCGACCTTCTCCCGCAGGGCGAACAGGACCAGCGCGGAGCCGTCGTAGCGCATCACCTTGAACAGCGTGGACGCGGTCGGTTCGGCTGGGGCCCCGTCGTCGTGCCGCCACTGGTCGTGCTGCTCGTAGGCCGCGCGCATGGCGTCCTCGAGGCTGACACCGCCGTGCGTGTCGGAGTACAGCCGTTCGTAGAAGCGGGCGTGACCCTCACTCAGCCACAGGTCCGACCAGCGCCGGATGGCGACGCTGTCACCCGCCCAATGGTGGGTCAGCTCGTGCACGAGATTGCGCTCGGCGTCGACCCGGTCGCCCAGCAGGTCGTCCTTGGGCACGACGGACAGCGACTGGGTCTCCAGCGCCACCGGCAGCTCGGTGTCCCCGACCAGCACACCGTAGCGGCGGAACGGGTACGGGCCGAGCCGCTGTTCCAGCCAGGCCAGGTGCTCCGGGGTGAGCGAGCGGTACGCCTCGGTGTCTTTGACCAGCCGGTCAGGGACCACGTCCCGTACGGGCAGCCCGCGCGGCCCGCTGCTGTCGACGAAGTCGAACTTCCCGATCGCCAGCTGCACCAGCTGGGCCGCGATCGGCTGCTCGGAGTCGTACGTCCACCGGACGCGCCCGTCGGGCCGCCGGACGGTGCCGGTGAGGCGGCCGTTGGCCACCGCGCTGACACCCGCCGGGGTGGTGATGTGGAAGGTGACCGGTGCCCGCAGGCTCGGGTGGTCGTCCGCCGGGAAGATCATTTTGGCGCCGTCGGGCTGCGCGCAGACCACGGTGCCGTCGGGCGTGGGCACCCAGCCGTAGTCCCGGATCGCGTCGTCGCGGTGCCGTTGCTGGGTGGGGTCGGCGGTGTACGCGACATGGACGGTGAACGTGCTCCCGCGCGCGAGGGGATGCGCGGGCGTGACGACGAGCTCGTCGCCGTCTCGTACGGCGGCGGCCGGTGCGCCGTCGACCGTGACCTTGTGCAGGGTGTTGCCCGCGAAGTCGAGGTCGAAGCGGGACAGGGCCTGGGTGGCGGTGGCGCTGATGGTGGCGCCGGCCTCGAAGGGCGTCCGTGGGGCCCGCCAGTCGAAGTCGAGGGTGTAACGGCGGACCGTGTAGCCGCCGTTGCCGGCGAGCGGCATCAGCGGGTCGCCGATGCCGGGAGCGCCGGGGGACGGGGCCGGCCCCGCCGCGGCGGCCGGGCCGGGTGAGGCGGCGGGGCCGGGTGAGGCGGCGGGGCCGGGAGCGGGCGCGTCGCGGCCCTCGTGAGGGAGCACGTCGGTGAGGACGGCCGCTCCGGTGAGGGCGACGGCACCGGCGAGAGCGAGGGCCGCACGGCGGGAGCGCCCCTTCCCGGACTCGCGGCGCGGGTGCCCGGCCGGGCTGCCTGCGGGCATGATCTCCATGCCCGCACTATGCCCGGATGATCCATTTATAGCACTAAATGTCCATGATGTGCGGCCGTGTGACGGGTACTCGCCCCCCGGATGCTCGTATGACGGTCTTCGGCCGGTCTGCTCCATTGCGGTCGGCGGCCAACTCCCCGTAGAACACCGGCCATGAGAATTCGGATGGTCATGTCCATGCTTGCCGGAGTGATCCTCTTGGCGGGCACCCTCTTCGGTGCCGGGGCCGCGACCGCCCGGGCCGACGGCGTCCCCGCCGAGTTCGGCACCGACTGGCACGACCCGCTGACCGCGGCGCCGCCCGTCGACCGGCCGCACACCAGATCGTGCCAGGTCACCCTCGCCGACGCCCAGTTCCGTGACTTCACCCCCTACCGGAGCCGGTACACCCCGCCCCAGGGCTGCGGCGACCGCTGGAGCAAGGTCGTCCTGCGCCTCGACGGCAAGGTGAAGGGACGTCAGTACGACCGGCTCGGCTATCTGCACGTCGGCGGGGTCGAGATCCTGCGCACCTCCACGCCGGAGCCCTCGCCCGACGGCATCGAATGGCACGTCGAGAAGGACGTCACCCGCTACACCGACACCTTCCGCAGCCCGCAGGACGTCGAGATGCTCATCGGCAACGTCGTCGACGCCACCTACACCGGCGTCATCGACGTGCACGTCAGCCTGACCTTCTACGCGGGCCGCCCCGCCGGGCGCACCCCCGACCGCGTCCTCACCCTGGCCGACAGCCCCGACGGCACCACGCTCACCACCCCGCGCAACAGCGAACGGATCGTCGCCGAGGTCTACGCGACCGGGTCGGGCGGCGGCTGCGAGGAGTTCTGGTACCTGACGGTGGCCGACCCCGCGTCCTACTCCTGCAAGGCCGACCACGGCCCCTACCGCGAGGTGCAGATCAAGGTCGACGGCCGTTTGGCCGGCATTGCCGCGCCGTACCCGAACGTGTGGACCGGCGGCTGGTCCGACCCCTTCCTCTGGTACGTGATCCCGGCCCCGCACGCCTTCGACGTCCGGCCCGTCGAGTACGACCTCACCCCCTTCGCGGCCCTCCTCGACGACGGCCGCCCGCACCGCGTCGAGGTCTCCGTCGCAGGCGTGCCGGCGGGACAGTCAGGCTGGAGCACCCCGGTGAACGTACTGGTCTGGCAGGACGCGCACCGCTACCGGCTCACCGGCGCGCTCACCGAGGACCGGGCCACCGACATCGCCAACTCCTCCACCTACACGCCCGGTTCCGAGAACCGTGTGAACACCGAGGCCGGACACCGGCTCACCGTCGCCGGATACCTCGACACCTCGCACGGCCGCGTGACCACCACCGTCACCCGGACGCTCGCCAACACCTCCGTCCACCGCTGGACCGACGGCGAGAACACCGACGGACTGGACGCGACCTGGACCGACGACGCGACCGTCGCCGTCGGCGGCCACGGCCCCGCGCGTGTGACGCAGACGCTGCGCACGTACACGATGGACGGCGCCACCACCATCGCCTCGGACAACCGGCTGCGCACCGCGCTGACCCTCGGCGACCGTGCCTCGGTCGTGGAGCTGCGGGACGGCCGGCGCACCGCGTGGTCGCGCCTCGACGACACCTACAGCGGCGACGCCGCGTACACGCTCAACGTTCCGCGCGACCAGCGGCACGCGGTCGGCACCTCGTCCGAGCGCTACCGCCTGTACGGCTCGGGCGGCTGCTACGACCACTCGCTGGCCACCGCTCAGGGCGTCCTGACGGAGGACCGCGACCACTGCTGAGTCCGGCGTCCCTCGCGGCGCACGGGCGACTCGGAAGGAGCGGCTCCGCGTGACCGGTGACGGGAACCCGCTCCTGACGGTCGGCCGGCGCACGGATCGGTCCGGACGGCCCTCTTCCGCTGAACCGCGGGAGGGGGCCGCACGGGGTCAGCAGCGTTTGGCGGTCTCCCCGTCGATCAGGGTGTCCAGCAGCACGCCGAGGACCTGGCGCTCCTTCTCCGTCAGCGGAGCGAGTATCTCCTCGGCCGCCGAGCGGCGCGCGCCGCGCAGCTCGCGCAGGGTCGCGCGCCCCTCGTCCGTCAGCTCGATCCGGGTCACGCGCCGGTTCGCCGGATCCGCGGCCCGGCGCACCTTGCCGCTCGCCTCCAGCCCGTCGACCAGCGTCGTCACCGCCCGGGGCACCACCTCCAGGCGCTCGGCGAGGTCGGCCATGCGCGGCGGCGAGCCGTAGTGCGCGAGGGTGCGCAGCAGCCGGGACTGGGCGGGGGTGACGCCCAGCTCGCGCTCCTCCAGATGGCGTTTCTGGATCCGGTGCACCCGGCGGGTGAGCCGCAGCAACTGCTCGGCGAGCAGGCCGTCGGGATCGGGGGTGGTCATGCGGGAACAATATCAGGATGCAGTTCATTGTGAGTATAGGTAACAATGACCTGCGATCCGTCCGTCATCGTCGGCCGCTCCCCGGCCGGCGCCCGCTCACCTCCGTAGGAGCCCATGCATCCCGACCGTGAACTCTCCTGGTCCCCGCCTCCAGACGCCAAGGACCAGCCCCGGCAGGTACGCCGCATCCTGAAGCTCTTCCGCCCCTACCGCGGACGGCTCGCGATCGTCGGCCTGCTGGTCGGCGCCTCCTCCCTGGTCTCGGTGGCCACACCGTTCCTGCTGAAGGAGACCCTCGACGTCGCGATCCCTCACGGCCGCACCGGCCTGCTGAGCCTGCTCGCGCTCGGCATGATCCTCAGTGCGGTCCTCTCCAGCGTCTTCGGCGTGCTGCAGACCCTGATCTCGACCACCGTCGGCCAGCGCGTCATGCACGACCTGCGCACGGCCGTCTACGGCCGCCTGCAGCGCATGTCGCTCGCCTTCTTCACCCGCACCCGCACCGGCGAGGTGCAGTCTCGCATCGCCAACGACATCGGCGGCATGCAGGCGACCGTCACCTCCACCGCAACCTCCCTGGTCTCCAACACCACCAGCGTGGTCGCCACGATCGTCGCGATGGTCGCCCTCGACTGGCGGCTCACGATCGTCTCGCTGCTCCTGCTGCCGGCCTTCGTGTGGATCAGCCGCCGGGTGGGCAACGAACGCAAGAAGATCACCACCCAGCGGCAGAAGCAGATGGCCGCGATGGCCGCCACCGTCACCGAGTCGCTCTCCGTCAGCGGCATCCTGCTCGGCCGCACCATGGGCCGCTCCGACTCGCTCACCGCGTCCTTCGCGGAGGAGTCCGAGCGCCTGGTCGACCTCGAGGTGAAGTCGAACATGGCCGGCCGCTGGCGCATGGCCGTGATCACGATCGTCATGGCCGCGATGCCCGCCGTCATCTACTGGACGGCGGGCCTGGCCCTGCACTTCGGCGGCCCGCAGGTCTCGCTCGGCACCATCGTCGCCTTCGTCTCGCTCCAGCAGGGCCTGTTCCGTCCGGCCGTGAGCCTGCTGGCGACCGGCGTCCAGATCCAGACCTCCCTCGCTCTCTTCCAGCGCATCTTCGAGTATCTGGACCTGCCGATCGACATCACCGAGCGTGAGCGGCCGGTCCACCTCGACCAGATCAAGGGCGAAGTCCGCTTCGAAGGGGTCGAGTTCCACTACGACGACAAGGGCGGGCCCGTCCTCGACGGCATCGACGTCACCGTCCCCGCCGGCGGCAGCCTGGCGGTCGTCGGCCCCACCGGCGCCGGCAAGTCCACGCTGGGCTACCTGGTGCCCCGGCTCTACGACGTCACCGGCGGCCGCGTCACCATCGACGGCGCCGACGTCCGCGACCTCGACTTCGACACCCTCGCGCGCGCGGTCGGCGTCGTCTCCCAGGAGACGTATCTCTTCCACGCCTCCGTCGCCGACAACCTCCGGTTCGCCCGTCCGGACGCCACCGACGCCGAACTGCACGCGGCGGCCAGGGCGGCGCAGATCCACGACCACATAGCCGCGCTGCCCGACGGCTACGACACGGTCGTCGGCGAACGCGGCCACCGCTTCTCCGGCGGAGAGAAGCAGCGCCTCGCCATAGCCCGCACCATCCTGCGCGACCCGCCAGTCCTCATCCTCGACGAGGCGACCAGCGCGCTCGACAACCGGACGGAAGCCGCCGTGCAGGAGGCCATCGACGCCCTCTCGGCCGACCGGACGACGATCACCATCGCCCACCGCCTGTCCACCATCCGTGGTGCCGATCAGATCGTCGTACTGGACTCCGGGCGCGTCGCCGAGCGTGGTACGCACGAGGAACTGCTGGAGCGGGACGGGCGATACGCGGCCTTGGTGCGCCGGGATGCGCAACTGGAGCCGACAAGCTGAACATATGCCGGGTTTGTGAGCATATGCGTATTACCGTGCCCGCATGCAGAAGTACACTCCGCCACGGAGCACGATCCGACTGACACGCCGGGGCCGACTCGCCCTCGTCGCTGCCGGCGCCGTCGCTGCCGGCACCGCCGTGGCGGTGCCGCTGCTGAGGCCGCACGAGCACTACGAGGAGGCGAAACCCGTCACGCTGGTCGTCCCGGAGGGATGGCGCGCGAGCCAGGTCTACGACGCGATCGACACGGCCCTCAAGCTGCCCTCGGGCAGCACCCGCAAGTCCCTCGGCAAGGCCGGCCTCAAGCTGCCCCACGACGCCGACGGCAACCCCGAGGGCTACCTCTTCCCCGCGACGTATCCCCTGCGACCGGGCGCGACCCCCGAGTCGGTCCTGCGCTACATGGTCGACACCGCCAACCAGAAGTTCGACGGGGCGCCGGTCGCCGCGGGGGCGCAGCGCAACGCGATGAACGTCTACCAGGCCCTCACCATCGCCAGCATCATCCAGGCCGAGGCCACGACGAAGGAGGACATGGGCAAGGTCTCCCGGGTCATCCTCAACCGGCTGGAGCGCGGGATGCCGCTGCAGATGGACTCCACCCTCAACTACGCGCTGAACCGATCCACCTTGCGCACCAGCCAGGACGACATCCGTATCGAGAGCCCGTACAACTCCTACCAGCGCATGGGCCTGCCGCCGACGCCGATCGACAACCCCGGCGAGGACGCGATGCGCGCCGCCATCAACCCGACGCCGGGCAACTGGCTGTACTTCGTGACGGTCAAGCCCGGGGACACCCGTTTCACCGCCGACTACGCGACGCACGTGCGCAACGTGGCGGACTTCAACGCCGCCCACCAGACCACGGGACAGCAGCCGAGCCAGAGTCCGGGCAAGCCCCCGGCCTCCCCGCGGTCCACGGTCCGCTGAGCCGACGGGACGTCACGCGGCGACCGGCCGGTCCTCGGCCAGCAGCCGCCTGATGTCCCGTGCGGCCGCCCGCCCGGCCCGGTTGGCGCCGATGGTGCTGGCCGAGGGGCCGTAACCGACGAGATGGATCCGCGGATCGGCGACCGCGCGCGTCCCCTCGACCCGGATCCCGCCGCCCGGCTCCCGCAGCCGCAACGGCGCGAGGTGGTCGAGCGCCGCCCGGAACCCGGTCGCCCACAGGATCACGTCGGCGTCCACGCGCCTGCCGTCCTGCCACTCGACCCCGTCGGGGGTGATCCGGTCGAACATCGGCTGCCGGTCCAGCACCCCGTCCGCGAGGCCCTTCCGGATCGCGTCGTTGAGGGGCAGTCCGGTGACCGAGACCACACTGCGCGGCGGCAGTCCCTGGCGGACGCGTTCCTCCACCAGCGCCACAGCGGCCCGCCCGGCCCCCTCGTCGAACGGCCCCTCGCGGAATACGGGAGGCCGCCGGGTGGCCCAGGTGGTCGCGGCAGCGTACGGGGCGAGTTCCAGCAGGTGCTGGGTGCCGGAGGCGCCACCACCGACGACCACGACCCGCTGACCGGCGAACTCCTCGGGCCCGGCGTACTGGGCGGTGTGCAACTGCCGCCCGCGGAAGGTCTCCTGCCCCGGGTAGCGCGGCCAGAACGGGCGGTCCCAGGTACCGGTCGCGTTGATCAGCGCCCGTGCCGACCAGATGCCGTCCGAGGTCTCCACGAGCAGCCGCCCCTCGTCGCCCTCGCGCACGGCCCGCACATCGACGGGCCGCCGCACCCGCAGGTCGAACGCGCGCTCGTACCGGTCGAAGTACTCCCCGATGACCTCGGCCGACGGCCGCGCCGGATCGGCGTCCGTCAGCTCCATTCCCGGCAGCGCGTGCATCCCGTGCACCTTGCCGTACGTCAGCGAGGGCCACCGGAACTGCCAGGCGCCGCCCGGGGCGGGCGCGTGGTCGAGGACCACGAAGTCGCGCTCCGGCTCGAAGCCGGTGCGCCGCAGGTGATAGGCGCTGGACAGTCCTGCCTGACCGGCGCCGATGACGACTGCCTCGACCTCGCGTGTTGCGTTCACGCCAGCACCAACAGACGTCCGGCCCCGGATCTTCCCACCGGACCGCCTCCCGCTCGCGAAGAGCAGTGGCCCGCCCGCGGCCACCCTGCGGTCGCGCCATGGGGTGTGAGATCCGCCCCATGGGTCAGGATGGGGGCATGTCAGATGTCTTCACCACCCGCATGCTGCACGTCTCCACCGGGTCCCGGGAACGCGTCGTGGACCTCACCGGTGACTGCGAGGAATTCCTGCGTGAGGCGGCGGCCGGCCGCGACGGCCTGCTGAACATCTTCGTCCCGCACGCCACCGCCGGAATCGCCGTCATCGAGACCGGTGCGGGCAGCGACGACGACCTGCTCGCCGCCCTGCACACCCTGCTCCCCGCCGACGACCGCTGGCAGCACCGGCACGGCAGCGCCGGCCACGGCCGCGATCACGTCCTGCCGGCCATCGTCCCGCCGCACGCCACCCTCCCGGTGATCGGCGGCCGACTGGAACTGGGCACCTGGCAGTCGGTCTGCCTGGTGGACACGAACAGGGACAACCCCGAGCGCAAGGTCCGACTGAGCTTCCTCGGCTAGGGATCCGCTTCGGGGTCTTGTGCTTCGGGAATGGACTGATCCCCCAGCGGCTCCCAGAGCAGGCGCAGGCTTCGCGTCCAGGTCGGGGAGTGTGTCGGGCGCGGGTGGGCCGGGTGATCGGGCAGGGCGCTGCCTTACCTTGGTAGCCAAGGGACATGCCGTCCGCCCGGTGCGTGACGGCGCAGCCTGAACGGGGAGCAGGGACATGAGCAAGCGCGGCACGTTAGGCGGCAGCGCGCACGCCGACCGGGTGTTTCGGGTCCAGCGGGCGTTCACCGAGGTCGAAGGACAGATGCACGGCCCCGGTGAGTTGGCGGAGGTGACCGGGCTGGACGACTCCACGGTTCACCGCATTCTCCAGTCGGGCGTCTACGACGGCATCTTCGCCCGCGAGGGGCATGGTCTGTACCGGCTGGGGGCCGGTGCCGCGAGGCTTGGGCTGAAGTCCCTCGCGCACGCGCCCAACGAACGTGTCGTACACGGCGTTCTGGAGGATCTGCACGCGGCCACCGACGGGGGCCTGGTGTTCCTCTTCGCCCTGGCGCCCTTCGGAGGGGCCGGGAAACAGTGCCTGGACATGGCCGTCGGCACGTCGGACCTGTCCGAACTCGGCATCACGCACAGGGCGTTCATGGAGGTCTGCCGGTCGCTGCGGACCGGAGCCGCGGGGCGGGCCATCCTCGCGTACCTGCCGAAGGTCATCCAGGACCGGGTCCTGGCCGAGCCGGTCCCGGACGGGGCGGGGCCGGGCGCATACCGTGACAACGCCCGGTTGCTGGCCTCCCTGGAATCCGTCCGCAGGGACGGGCTCACGGCCGACGTCGAGGAGTGGGCCGCGGGCTGGGTCGGTTGTGCGGCGCCCGTCAGGTGGGACGGGTTGATCATGGGGTCCGTGGTCGTGCTCAAGCCCGGGCACGACGTGTCGGCCTGGCCCAGGACCGCGGTGCGGGCCGTACGGCGCGCCGCCGCGCGCTTCACCCCGGCGGACGACGACGGGCCTTGGTCCGCGGAGGTCCCGGGCTCTTACTGAGCGCGCTGTATCCGACGTCCACTCAAGCCGTGGCGGGAACGCGAATCAGACGTACCCGCCACTGCGGTGTACCCGCGACAACCGCCCGTATTCAACGGTTCCTCCTCTTCTCGCGTCGCGGGATTTCGCGCCCGCCCGGGTATTTCTCGCCCTGCGGGAGAGTCCCGGCCTCGCTTGACATGACGTGAAGCGACCCTCGAATAATCGAGAGGGAAAGGAGATCCCCGAAGAGAGCCGCAGATACGGAGGAACAACCATGCGGGACAGCGTCGCCCTCCTGCACGCCACCCGACGCGACGTGGAGCGCGGCCCCGGCTCCCGAGGTACCGAACAGCAGCACGCCCGCGGCAAGCTGACCGCGCGGGAACGGCTGGATCTCCTCTTCGACGAGGGGTCCTTCCACGAGGTCGAGCGGTTCCGGCGGCACCGTGCCACCGGCTTCGGACTGGAGCACCGAAGGCCCCACACCGACGGCGTCGTCACGGGCTGGGGGACCGTCCACGGACGGACCGTCTTCGCGTACGCCCACGACTTCCGGATATTCGGCGGATCGCTCGGCGAGGCCCACGCCACCAAGATCCACAAGATCATGGACATGGCCGTTTCGGCGGGAGCCCCGCTGGTATCGCTCAATGACGGCGCCGGCGCCCGTATTCAGGAGGGTGTTTCCGCGCTCGCCGGATACGGCGGTATTTTCCGCCGCAATACCAGGGCCTCCGGAGTGATTCCGCAGATCGCGGTGATGCTGGGCCCGTGCGCGGGCGGCGCGGCCTATTCTCCGGCGCTCAACGACTTCGTCTTCATGGTGCGGGGCACCGCGCAGATGTTCATCACCGGCCCCGACGTGGTGCGGTCGGTGACGGGTGAGGAGATCACCCACGAGGGCCTCGGCGGAGCGGACGTCCACGGCAGGGTCTCCGGCGTCGCCGGCTTCGTCCACGACGACGAGGCCGAATGCCTCGACGAAGTACGCCACCTGCTGTCGCTCCTGCCGTCCAACAATCGTGAACTGCCGCCCGCCTACGCCTGCGACGACCCCGTGGAGCGCAGGAACGACGTGCTCGTCGACGTCGTACCCGCCGACGGCAGCCGTCCCTACGACATGCGCGCGGTGATCAGGGAGATCGTCGACGAGGGGGAGTGGCTGGAGACGCACGAGGGCTGGGCCACCAGCGTGCTGTGCGGACTGGCCCGGCTGGACGGGCTGACCGTCGGCATCGTCGCGAGCCAGCCGACCAGCCTCGCCGGGGTGCTGGACATCCACGCCTCCGAGAAGGCCGCCCGCTTCGTCTCCGTCTGCGACGCGTTCAGCATCCCCCTGGTGACCCTGGTCGACGTGCCCGGTTTCCTTCCGGGGGTCGACCAGGAGCACGGGGGCATCATCCGCCACGGCGCCAAACTCCTCTACGCGTACTGCAACGCGACGGTGCCGCGGATCTCGGTGGTGCTGCGCAAGGCATACGGCGGCGCCTACATCGTCATGGACTCCCAGTCCATCGGCGCCGACGCCACGTACGCCTGGCCCGCCAACGAGATCGCGGTGATGGGCGCGGAGGGCGCGGCGAACGTGGTCTTCCGGCGGGAGCTCGCCGCCGCCGACGATCCCGAGGAGGCCCGTTCCCGGCTCGTCAAGGAGTACAAGGCCGAGCTGATGCATCCCTACTACGCCGCGGAACGCGGGCTCGTCGACGACGTCATCGACCCGGCGGAAACCCGGTCCACGCTCGTCGGGGCCCTGCACGCGTTACGCGCGAAACACGCCGACCTGCCGTCTCGCAAGCACGGGAACCCGCCGACGTGACCGGCCCCAGGACGCCGCCCGACACGTATGCGACCGACGTGACGGACGCCGATGCGATCCACACGGATGCGGCCCACGCGACCGGCAGGGAAGCGGAGCGCATCACTCACCGACTCAACCCCATCGACGAGGTCTTCCTCTCGACGGACGGCGAAGCCGGCCTGATCCACGGCCAGTTCCTGCGGTTCCGGGGAACGCCCCCGCCGCTGGGGGAACTGCACCGCCACCTCGCGGAGCGGCTGCCCGGACTTCCCCGCCTGACGCACCGGTTGACGTCTTCCCGCGGACGGCCCCGGCGGGAGTCGGTCGACGGCTTCGACCCCGCGGCCCACCTGGAGGAGAAGGCGTTTCCGGCGGGGACCTCCCTGGACACCGTCCTCACCGCCCTGGCCCGTGAGCCGCTGCCGACGAACGCTCCGCCGTGGTCGATGCGCCTCGTACACGGCCACGCCGACGGGGAGTTCGGAGTCTGCTACCGAGTTCACCACAGTGCGGAGGACGGCATGGGCGCGGCCTACGTGGTGTCCACGCTGTTCGGCGACTGCGGCTCCCCGAACGGACAGCGGGATGCGGCGGGACCACGACCGCTCATCGGCGGTTCCCCGCGCGAACTGGTCCGCGGAACGCTGAGCGTCGGCACGGGGCTCGCCCGCGCGCTGGTGCCCGCCCGGCTGTGGCCCAGGGCGCCGAAGCCCCGCCCCGAACACTTCGGCGTGTCCAGCACCGGCGCGACCCGGAGTGAACTGCGCGAGCTGGGCCGGCGGTTCGGCGGCACGCTCAACGACGCGTTCCTCATGACGTTGTGGCAGGCGCTCAACGACTGGAGCGCCGCGGACGACGGGCGCGTACGGTCGCGATTTCGCATGACACCGGTGCCGGTACGGATGCCGCTGAGCACCCGGCAGCCCGGCGAGGACGCCCTCCTCGGCAACCACCTCACCACCGCGGTCGTCACCCTGCCGGCCCGCGGGACGCCCTTCGACGTCGCCTTCACGCAGCTCGCCGGGCGAACCCGCCGGATGCGCGCCCACGGTCTGCGACCGGCCAGCCGGGCGCTCGTCGGGATCCTCCCGCCCGCCCTGACACGGTGGACGGTCCGGCGGCTGCTCAGGCCGCAGGCGTCCCCGCTGTACGCCTCCAACTTCAGCCTCTCCACCGCGCTGTCCTTCCGGGGTGCCCCGGTGATCGACGCGATCCCCCTCGGTGTACTCCTCCCGGGCAACGCCCTGTCCGTGACGCTGCTCTCCCACGGAGAACAGGTGCGGATCAGCTTCCTGTACGACCGCGCGCTCCCCGGAGCGGAGCAGCTGGCCGGCCTCTGGCGCCACGCGTTGGACACCCTGTCCGTCGCCGCCTAGCCCGGTCCGCTCCGCGCGCCTGCCCGCCGTACGTTCGACGAAGGATCTTCTATGTTCGGTCGGTCCCCTTCCCACGGAATCAACGGAAACCGCGGAAACGCCTTATGGACCCTGGTCGTGAGTGGACTCGCGGTGTTCATGGCCGCGTTGGACAACCTCGTCGTGATCACCGCGCTGCCCGCCATCCAGAAATCCCTGAGCACGGGTCTCCAGGACCTGGAATGGACGGTGAACGCCTACACCCTGGCGTTCGCGGTCTTCCTGATGTTCGGCGCGGCTGCCGGTGACCGCTTCGGCCGCCGGCGGATGTTCCTGGGCGGGCTCACGGTGTTCACCGCCGCGTCGGCGGCGTGCGCGCTCTCCGGTTCGCCGCAGGAGCTGATCGCCGCCCGGGCCGTGCAGGGCTTCGGCGCGGCCATCGTCATGCCGCTGACCCTGACGCTGCTGACCGAGGCGGTGTCCGAGCGACGGCGTGGCATCGCCCTCGGCGTCTGGGGGGCACTGAGCGGGCTGGCGGTCGCGCTCGGCCCGCTGGTCGGCGGGACCGTCGTGGAGAAGATCTCGTGGGAGTGGATCTTCTGGATCAACGTGCCGATCGGCATCGTCGTGCTGCTCCTGGGGCTGTGGCGGCTGGCCGAGAGCAAACACCCCGGCGCACGGCTCGACCTGCCGGGCACCGTGCTGGTGAGTCTCGGCATGTTCGGCGTGGTCTTCGCGCTGGTGAGCACCACCGACGAAGGCTGGACCAGCGGCAAGGTGCTCGGCTCCCTGATCGCCGGGGCGGTGCTGCTCGCGGCTTTCGTCCTGTGGGAGCTGCGCGCCCCGGCGCCGATGCTGCCGATGCGGCTCTTCCGCAACCGCTCGTTCACCGCCGTCAACGTCACGAGCGCGCTGATGTTCGCGGCCATGTTCGGACTTGTCTTCCTGCTCACCCAGTTCATGCAGGACATCCAGGGTTTCTCGCCCCTGGAGGCGGGAGTGCGGATGCTCGCGTGGACGGCGATGCCGGTACTGGTCGCTCCCCTCGCGTCCTTCCTGACCGCCTGGATCGGCAACCGGCTCGTGGTGGCCCTGGGGCTGCTGGCCGAGGCCGTCGCGCTGGGCTGGCTGGCCTCGGTGTCCGATGTCCACACCGAGTACGCGGACCAGGTCCCCGGACTGGTGCTGGGCGGTATCGGTCTGGGGCTGTTCTTCGCGCCCGTCGCCGAGATGGCGATGAACGTCGTCGGCCCGCGCGAACAGGGCATCGCGTCCGGTGCCAACAACACCTTCCGCGAGCTCGGCGGAGTCCTGGGCGTCGCGGTGCTGACCTCGATCTTCACCTCGTACGGCGGTTACACCACACCCCAGCGGTTCGTCGACGGCCTGGTCCCCGCCGCCTGGGTCGGATCCGGGTTCGCGGCCCTCGGCGTCCTGGCGATGCTCTGCGCCCCTCGCCGCTCCAAGGAGAAGCGGGCGACGCAGGAGACCCGGGCACGCGTCGGCCAGGAGGACCTGAGCGGGACTCGCGCACCTGAGGGGATCAGGGGCTAGCCGTGCTGTCCCGGAACGCGAAGGCACCGAAACGAATCTGGGGGGCCTGACATGTACGACGTCATCGTGGTCGGCGCGCGCGTCAGCGGCGCGTCCACGGCCATGCTCCTGTCGAGGGCGGGCTGCCGGGTCCTCCTCCTCGATCGTGCCGTCTTCCCGGCAGGGAAGGCCGCGGCGACCAACCTGGTGCACCCGCCGGGCATTCTCCGGCTGAAGCGCTGGGGACTGCTGGACCGGCTGACCGCCACGGGCTGCCCGGCCATCCGGGAGTACGGCCTCCAGAGCGGCCGGGCCCGGCTGATGGCCCCGTTGCCGGCGGTCGACGGGGTCGGCGAAGCGTACTCCCCGGACCGGGCCACGCTGGACCGGATACTGCTGGAGTCCGCGATCGAGGCCGGCGCCGAGTTTCGCGAGGACTTCTCGGTGCGGGAGCTGTGCACGGACGAGGCGGGCACCGTGACCGGTGTACGCGGACGGTCGGGCGACGGCGCCGCCGTGACCGAGCACGCGCGTCTCGTCGTGGGCGCCGACGGCTCCAACTCCACGATCGCCCGGCTCACGGGCGCCGAGAAGTACTCCGCGCAGCCCGTCCTCAACAAGAGCCACTGGGCCTACTGGGAAGGGCTGCCGGACGACGGCAGGGTGCGCACCCACCGGCACGCCCACAAGCACACCTTCACGTGGCCCACCCATGACGACCTGACCATCGTGGGCGTCGCCCTGCCGGCGCGGGACTTCAAGGCGAGCGGCGACGAGGAGCGCGACAGGACGGTCATCGACGCCTTCGAGGATGTGGACCCCGACTGGGCCGCGTCGCTGCGCGAGACCAAGCGCGCGGGCCGCTGGATGACGGGTGCCGTGCCGAACTTCCTGCGCCGTTCGCACGGCCCCGGCTGGGCGCTGGTCGGGGACGCCGGATACACCCGGGACCCGATCACGGCCGCCGGCATCACCGACGGCCTGCGCAGCGCCGAACTCCTGGTGGAGGCCGTCGAGCAGGGCCTGTCGGGGTCGCGTGGTGCCGGACTGCCGGCCGCGCTCGCCCGGTACGGCCGCCGACGGGACGCCCTGGTCACGGGCCACTACCGGTACACCTGCGAGCACGCCCTCATCGCGAACCACAGCCCCGAGGAGATCGAGTTCATCCGGGCGATGAGCCGCAGCGCCACGCACGGCCGGGACATGGTCGGCGTCTTCGCCACGATCGTGGACCCCGCGCAGTTCTACTCCGCCTCCAGCATCCACGCGCTGCTGGACCACGTGGAGTCCGGTCCGGAAACGAGCTGGAAACTGCGGATGGTGCGCTGGCTGGTGCGCGGAGCACCCCGGCACTTCGCCCCTGCGCCCCGGCTCGGTGACCGGCTGATCGCCAGAAGCCTGGGCCCCATGGGGCGGTACCTGCTGGACGGCTCCCCGCAGCCGTCGTTCTAGCCCCCCACCCGTTCCCGCCGCTCACGTCCCCCCAGCCGGCCACGCTCACCAACCCACTTCCTTCAGCGAGGGATTCATCAGCATGCCCGAAAACACCCCCACCGGCCCGAGCACCGCGTTCGTCTTCCCCGGGCAGGGCGGCTTCGACGCCGCCGCCCTGCGGCGGGCGAAGGAGAAGTACCCGCAGGTCCAGCGGGTGTTCGAACGCCTCGACTCCGCGACCGACGCGCTGTTCGCACGCCGTATCAGCGATGTGCTGTTCGGCCCTGAACCGACCGACCTGCGAGAACTGCTCGCCGGCGACTCCTGGATGTCCCAGGTGGCCATCTACGGCGCGGGCTTCGCCGCGTACGAGATCCTCACCGACCAGGGCGTACGGCCGGACGTGCTCGCGGGCCACAGCCTCGGGGAGATCACCGCCCTCGTGGCCGCCGGGGCCTTCTCGGCCGAGGACGGGGTGCGCATCGTCGCGCAGCGCGTCGCGGTCATCGAGCGCCACGACGGGATCGACGGACGCATGGTGGCCCTGTCGGCCGGGGCCGACCGGGTACGGATGCTCCTCGGCCTTCTGGACGACCCGCTGCTGGCGGTCGCCACGGAGAACCACGACGAGCAGACCGTGGTGAGCGGTCCTGACGGGGTGCTGGACCAGGTGACGGCGATCGCCGCTCAGCTGGACATCGGCGCGATCGAGATCGACGCGCCGTTCCCCTTCCACACCCCCGCGCTGGCCCCCGCGGCCCCCGAATTCGAGGCGTACGTGGGCACGTTGGACCAGCTCCCGCTCCAGCGGCCGGTGTACTCGCCGATCCTCCAGCGCTACTACGAGCCCGGCGAAGCCCTCGCCGGCCGCCTCGCGGCCCACTTCGTCCAGCCGGTCCGTTTCGCCGCGGCGGTGCGCGCTCTGCACCGGGAGGGGGTGTCCACCTTCGTGGAGGCGGGCGGGCGTCCCGTGCTGTCCAAGCTGGTGACCCGGCTGACCCAGGGCTCGGACGTGCGCTCCCTGCCCACCCTCGCGCTCGACGGCGGCGGCCGGCTGGCGCTGGACGCGACACTCCGGGAGCTGCGCGCGGTCGGCCTGGCCGATCCGGACGGTGCGTCCGGATCCGGACCCGGCCTCGCCGAGCTGCTGGCCCCGACCGTCCCTTCGGACCTCTTCGAGGCGTACTGGAAGGCGTACGGGCACGAGGTACGGGAGCGGGTGCTGACGGATGTGGAGGCCTTCGCGGCGGAGGAGCGCGAGCGGGAGGCGGTCCGGAGCCCTGCGGCTCCGGACGATCAGGTGCCCGCGCAGCCGGGCGCGGCCCCGAACGCCGCTCTGGACCGCGACGAGGTCCTCGGCGAGCTGCGGACCCTGTACGCGGAAGCGCTGGAGTACCCGGAAGAGGTCTTCGAGGGCGGAGCACAGCTGGAGGCCGAACTCGGCGTCGACTCGGTCAAGCAGGTGGAGCTGCTCTCCAGGGTCTCCAAGCGATACGAACTGCCGCCGCGTGGAGCCGACTTCCGGCTGGATCCCTACAACACACTCGACGCCATCGCCGACTTCGTGATCGCGGAGCTGGAACGGCATCCCGAGCCGGCACCTGCGGCCTGATCCCGGACGAACACGACGGACGCGAAGGACACGCATCTCGATGAAGGACCTCACCGGCAAGGTGGCACTGGTAACCGGCGGGTCGAGGGGGACGGGCAAGGCCATCGTGCGGGATCTCGCCGCACGAGGAGCCGACATCGTCCTCAACTACTTCCACTCGCACGACCAGGCAAAGCGGACCCGCGACGAACTCCTCGCGGGGGGCACCCGGGTCGATCTCGTACGGGCCTCGGTGGCCCGGCAGGATCAGGTCGACCGGATGTTCCGGGAGATCGACCGGCTGCACGGCAGGCTCGACATCCTCGTCAACAACGCGGCGAACGGTGCGCTGTTGCCGCCGGACGAGGTCACCGAGGATCACCTCGACAAGGCGATCGAGACCAACTACAAGGGTGGCCTGCGCTGTTCTCGGGCCGCTGCCCCACTGATGGCGCGTGACGGGGGCGGCTCCATCGTCACCGTGTCCGCGCTGGGCGGCTCACAGATGGTGATGGCCAACTACTCGGCCTGCGCCCCGGCGAAGGCCGCGGCCGAGGCCGCCGCCCGCTATCTCGCCGTCGAACTGGCGCCGTTGGGCATCCGGGTCAATGTCGCCTCGGCCGCCATGCTGAGCAGCGAGGTGGCGGACAAGTTCCCCGATGCCGGGGAGATGCAGGACGTCATCGCACGGGCGACCCCGTGGGGGAGGCTCGGCAGGCCGGAGGAGTTCGCGGCACTCGTCTCCTTCCTCGCCTCCGACGACGCCCGGTGGATCACAGGACAGGTCGTCCTGGCCGACGGCGGCCTCACCCTCGGCGCCGCCCTTCTCTCGCCTCCGACGGAGGCTGCCGAGGCGCCCGAAGCAGTCACCGACACCACGTCCGGTCCCGTCCCGCCGCCCGAAGAACCCGTCGAGTCCGGTGACGACGCCATCGCCGTCGTCGGCATGGGCATGGCCGTCGCCGGGGCCAACAGCCCCGACGAGTTCTGGAAGCTGCGCACGACGGGCGACGAGCTCTTCGTCGAAGTCCCCCGCGACCGCTGGCAGCACGGCAGCTTCCACTCGTCCGACCTGGCCGCCGAGGACAAGGCGTACGCCGAACAGTGCGTGTTCATCACGGACTTCGCTCCCGCCGACGGCGCCTTGGAGGGCATGCCGGACGGCCCCGAGGAGACGGAGCTCACCACCAAGTGGCTGCGCCACAGCCTCGTGCAGGCGCTCGACGGCGTGACGCGCCGCGACACCGACAGGTGCTCCTTCGTGGTCGGCTACACCCCGGACGGCAGCCAGCACCTCGAAGAGGCCGGCGTCCTCGCGAGCGCGAACCGGATGACGCACGGCATCGTCGACGGCCTGCGGGTCCCGGACGAGCGGCGGGACACACTCCGCGAGGGCATCGACAGGGCCCTCGCCGACCGGTACCGGCGCGGCGCCCGCACCCCCTCGCGTTTCCTTCCCCACCGGGTCGGCGAGGTGGCCATGGACGGCGTCCTTCCGCCCTCCACCGAACTCCACATGGTCGACACCGCCTGCTCCTCGTCGCTGTACGCCGTCGACATCGCGGCCAAGGGCCTGCTGATGGGAAAACAGGACATCGCCGTGTGCGGCGGAGCCTTCGCGCTGGCGCCGCGCGGCACCGTCCTGTTCTCGAAGCTTCAGGGACTCTCGAAGCGCGGCACCGTGCACGCCCTCGACGAGAGCGCCGACGGCGTGATCTTCGCGGACGGCGCCGCCCTCGTCGTACTCAAGCGACTGCGCAAGGCCCAGCAGGACGGCGACCGGGTTCTCGGGGTGCTGCGGGCCTTCGGCTCGTCCTCCGACGGCAAGGGCAAGGCGATCTACGCGCCCAACGCGCGGGGGCAGGGGCTGGCGGTGCAGCGGGCCCTGGAGGGCGGTGCGGTCGACAGCGCCGACGTGCAGTGGATCAACGCGCACGCGACCGGTACGCCCGCCGGTGACCTGGAGGAGTTCACCACGCTGCGGGAGCACTTCGGCACCTCGGCTCCGACGGCCGTCACGTCCAACAAGTCCCTGTTGGGGCACACGGGGTGGGCCGCCGGTGTCGTCTCGCTCATCGAGAGCCTGAAGGGCCTGGAGCAGCACACCATCCCCGGCCAGTTCCGCCTCGACACCCCCCGTGCCGACTTCCGGCTGGCGGACACGCGGCTGGAGGTCACCCCGGAGTCCAGGGAATGGCCCGAGAGCGCGGAGAGGCCCCGGCTGGCGGCCGTGTCCGGGTTCGGTTTCGGAGGTACGAACGCCCATCTCATCGTCTCCGAGAACCGCCCGCGCGCCGAGGCGGCGGTGGCGCGGACCCCGGTCACGAAGGCTCCCGCCGTCGACAGCCGGGTGGCTCTCGTCGGCTGGTCGGCCCATGTGCCGGGCCTGGAGGGGCGCGAGGAGGTGACCAGCTGGCTGGAGGGCGGCCGGCAGCCGCTGGACAGCTTCGGAGCGGACTACCCGGTGCCGCCGTTCAACAAGGTCCGGCTGCCTCCCAAGACGATCCGCGCCCTGGACCGGTGCCAGCTGATGATCCTGGAGTGTGCGCACGAACTCCGGGACCGGATGCCGGACTTCTGGAGCGAGCAGGCCCCGAAGACCGGGGTGTTCGTGGGGCACATGGGACCGACCAGGGCCGCGATGCTGTACGCCGACCGGTGCTACCTGGACGACATCGGCGAGGCGCTCGCCGAATCACCGATCGCCGGGGCCGCCGAGATGCCCCGGGTACTGGACCGGCTGCGGGAACAGGTGCGGTCGGTGATCCCGGAGTCCAACGAGGACTCGTTCCCCGGTCAGATGCCCAACATCATCTCCGCCCGGGTGGCGAACTACTTCGACCTCAACGGCTCCAACATGACGCTGGACTCGGGCTTCGCCTCCGCCCTGTCGTCGGTCACCCTGGCCGGCCGGTATCTGCGGACCGGGGAGCTGGACTTCGCCCTGGCCGGCGGGATCAACGGCAACAGCCTCCCGGAGTACCGGACCCTCGTCGGTGATCTGCTGCCGGAGCGCGAGAAGGAGCTGGCCGAGGGGGCCTTCCTGTTCGCGCTGACCACCGAGGAACGAGCCCGGCGCGCGGGTCTGCCCGTGCTCGCGTACGTGGACGAGCCCATGGACGAAGCCGCCGAGAACGAAGTGACCGGGCACGAGACGGTTCTGTGCGGGGCCGACGCCCCGGAGAACGCCCGCTACATGGGCGCGGCCGGAGGACTGGCCATCCTCAGGGCCCTGCACGGTCCGGCGGGGAAGGTGACGGTCTCGAGCGCGGACGACGGAAGCGCGACCGGGGCCAGGCTCAGGCTGACCGTCCCCGACGGCCGTACCACGGGGACCCGCGAACCCGCCCGGACCCCGCGACCCACCGGCACCACAGAGACCCTTCGCAACAGCTTCCGTTCGACCACCCACACCGAGTCCGGGGAGTCCCTGCGGGTCCGGCGCCGGGTCCCGGTGTGGGAGGCCGCCGCGTCCCGCCCGGTCCGTGAGCCGGTCCCGTTCCTGCCGGACGGCGCCGTCGTCGTCACCGACGCCCCCGACCTGGTGGCCCACGCGACGGCCCCGGACTCCGCGCTCACCGTGCTGTCCACCACCCCGTTCGACGCCCCCCGCGCCGGCTGGCATCACCTGTCGCCGGTCACCCCGGAGGCCGTACACGAGGCACTGTCGGACATCGGGGGGCCGGTCACCCAGGTGCGGATCGTGAGCGACCTCAGTCGCGCCGTGCCGCCGGACCAGGCCCTCGTCGCTGACGGCACACCCTCCTTGCTCGCCCTGCACGACGCCGCATACCTGGCCGTCCAGAGCGCCTACGACGATCTGGCCCGGCCCGGCTCGGGCCTGACGATGCTCCTGCTCGGCGCCGTACAGGACGGCACACCGCACCCCTTCTCCGGGCTCTTCACGGGCCTGCTGAAGAGCGCGGGCCTGGAACTGTCCGAAGGCGGCAGCCTCGCGTTCCTCACCTCCGGCGGTGACGCGGAGGCGGCGGTACGGAGCGTCGAGGAGGAGAGCGGTCTCGCCCGCGACTTCCCCGTGGTCGTCGAGAACGACGGGGTGCGCGGTACCTTTCGGCTGCGGGACGAGCCGGTCGCGCTGGACGAGGACACGCCCGTCGCACTGGACCGGGACTCGGTGATCGTCGTGGCCGGCGGCACCCGGGGGATCACCGCCGAGGTGGTCAAATCCCTTGCCGGGGAATTCGGTTCACGTATCCACATGTTCGGCAGCAACGCCCTCGACGCCTATCCGCCGTCCGTGTTCGCCGGTACGGACGAGGAGTTCGCCGCGGGGCGGGCCGCGTACATCTCCGCCGAACTCGCCAAGGGCGCGGGCCGGAAGGTCGCGAGCATCACCAAGGACTTCGACCGGATGCTCCACGCGCGCGAGTCCCGGCGGAACCTCGAGGAGATGGCGGCCGGCAGCGGCGCGGACCGGGTCACCTACCGCACGTGCGACATGCGCGACGGCGCCGAGGTGGAGAAGGCCGTCGGCGAGGTCCTGCGGGAGCACGGCCGGATCGACCTGCTCATCAACGCCGCGGGGCTCCAGCGTTCGGCCCTCATCAAGGACAAGGACTTCGCGGAGTTCACCGCCATCCGGGACCTGAAGGTCGAGGCGTATCTGAACCTGAAGTACGCGCTGCGCGACGCCCCGCCGCGTCTGTGGTGCAACTTCGGCTCGCTCCTCGGCTACTTCGGGCAGCTCGGCGAAGCGGACTACGCCGCCGCCAACGACTTCCTGGGCAGCGCCGCCACCTACGCGGCGGCCACCACCGACCACCAGGAGGTCACCATCGGGTGGACGCTGTGGGGGAGCGTCGGCATGGGCGCGGACGATCTGACGAAGGCCTACTACGAACGGGCCGGTTCCTACAGCAGCATGCCGGTGCCCGAGGGCGTCCACCACTTCGTGCAGGAGCTGCACGCCCCCGTCCGGCGGCCTTCCGTCGTCCACCTCGGGGACGCGGAGGAGGCAACGGTGGAGAAGTTCTACCCCGGCTACCTGGGGGCCGGGGACGCGTCGGCCCAGCCCTCGCCCGGTTTCTTCCTGCGCCGCCTGGTGTCCTCGAACGGCCGTGCCGCCGAGTTCGCCTGCCCCTTCGACCTGCGGACCGACGGCTATCTGGAGCACCACACCGTGCGCGGCGAACCGACGCTGCCCGGCACCTTCGGCACCGAAATTGCGGCGGAGGCGGCCCGCCATCTGGTGCCCGGCCGGCACGTGGTCGCGTTCGAGGACCTGAGGTTCGAGCACTTCCTGCGGGTGTACCGCGATGTCCCGACGGCGCCGAAGCGCATCACGGCGGAGATCGTCGAGGACGAAGGGGACACGACCGTCGTCCAGGTCCGCGTCTCCGAGGACGTGGTGTCACCGGGCGGCGTCGTCCTGGTCGAGGACAGGCCGCACTTCGCGGCCCGGGTGGTCCTGGCGGACGGGTTCGCCCCCGCCCCGCGCTGGGAGCCGTGGGACAGCGCGGACGACACTCCGGTCCCCGATCCGTACCACCAGCCGGGGTCACCGGTCCGGCTGAGCGGGCCGTTCGTCTCGACGACCGGCACCGGCATCCATCCTCTGGGCAAGCGGGGACGGTACGCCCCTTCGCTCCCCTCGGACGACCCGGTGTGGCCGCGGTTCACCGTGCCGTGCGTGCTGCTGGACGGACTGGCGAGGGTCGGTGTGCTGGACCTGGTGGACGGCCGGCTGGTGCCGGTCGCCGCACCCCTGTCGATCCGCCGTGTCGACCTGTACGAGGAGACGAACGACCACATCCTGTCGGCCGGCCGGAACGCCATCGACCTGTACGCCACGCCCCCGGGGTTCGGCCTGTCCGCGGACCGGGTGGAGAACCGGTTCGTGGCGGCCCGTCCCGGCGGCCGGATGGTCCTCCAGATGAAGGACCTCCGGGCGGCCCTGGTCGGCTACGTCGACCTCCGGACGGGCGAGGCCGTCCCCGCCGATGGCGCCTGACCGGCGTGATCGGCGCGACGGGTCCGACCCGTCCGGCCTGTTCGACCGACGTGATCCGCGTGACCAGGAAGGAACACGAATCATGCAGACGACCTTGCGCGAATCGCCGCGTGCCGTCGTGACCGCTCCCACCCGGGAGCCGGTGCCCGGAGGCCCGTCGGTGCGGCCGGCGACCCGGATGGTGTGGCGGCCCGCCTCGCTGCCGCCGCTCACCGGGGAGACGTCCCGCCTGGCCGGGATGCGGGTCCTGCTCCTCGCGGGCGACGACGAGAGCGCCGAACGGGTCGCGCGCGAACTGGCCGGACACGGGGCGCGGGTCTGGCGCCGTACGCCCGCGACCGCCGTGCCCACCCCTGACGACGGCGGTGCCGTGGACGCGATCGTCGACCTCGCCCTGGGCGGCGGCAGCCCCGCGCGCGGCACCGCGGGCCTGACGGGTGTGTGGCGTGAGCCGCTGCTGCGGACCGTGACCGCCCTGCGCGAGCAGTACGAGGACTGGGCCACGGAGATCTCCGCGCGGCGGTTGTTCTATCTGGCCGTGACCCACCTCGGCGGCGGGATGGGGCAGCATCCGGACGACGACCTGGCCCAACCGCTGGGCGGCATCTGGGCGGGGCTCGCCAAGACGCTGCACCGGGAGTTCCCCAACTGCAACGCGCGCGTCGTGGACACCGCGCTCTCCGATGCGGAGGACGTGCCCGGCATCGTCGCGCGCGAGCTGGGCCGGACCGGCGAGATCGAGGTCGGCCACCGCGACGGGCGGCGCCTCACCCTCTCTCCCGTCGCGGAGCCGGTCGGTCCTCCCGCCGTGAGCCTGGGCGCCGACGACTGCGTCCTGGTCTCAGGGGGCGGGCGGGGCATCGGCTGGGAGCTGGCCCGCACGCTCGCGGAGAGGCACGGTATGCGGGTTCTGGTGACCGGCCGGGAACCCTTCCCCTCCGAGGACGAACCGTGGTTCGGGGTGGATACGGACGAACTCAAGGCGTACGAACAGCAGTTGTGGTCCGGCAGCCGACGGGGGCGCCCAGTGCCCGAGATCCGCCGCGACATCGCGCGCGTCCGCCGTCTGTGGGAGCTGGCGGGCAACATCACCGGCGCGCGGACGCGCGGACTGCGCATCGAGTACGTCCCGTGCGACTTCACCGACCGGGAGCAGGTGCGCGCGCTGCTGGCGCGGGAGGGCGACGCCCTGACCGGCGTCGTGCACAACGCGGGCGTGGACACCGCGGCCAGGCTGCCCAGGAAGACGGACGACGACATCCTGCGGACCGTGGAGACGAAGATCGAGAGCTTCCTCCACCTCTTCGGTGAACTGGCCGGCAGAGAGCTGAAGTTCTTCTGCAACGTGGGCTCGCTCACCGGGCGGCTGGGCGGCATGGTCGGCCAGCTGGAGTACGCCGCGGCCAACGAGGGGCTCGCCCGCCTGGGCGGGTGGGCGGACCGCAGGGCGGCCTACCCGGTGATGACGCTTGCCTGGCCGACCTGGGACCGCATCGGCCTCATCGCGAACTTCTCAGCGACGCGGCGCTACATGGCACCGCTCGGCGTGGCCGACGGACTCGCCAAGTGGCAGGCCGAGTTGCTGGCGGGCTCCGCCGGTGAGGTCACCTTCGTGGGACCGCTCGGCGACGCCGTC
>NZ_JBSGDB010000064.1:0-27306 GCF_053602155.1 Streptomyces sp. NPDC004561 | reverse complement strand
GGACACCGTGGGCGCCCTGAACGTTCTACGGGCCGGGCTGGCCCGTCGCGAAGCCCAACCGGCCTAGCGAGAAGCCCCCTCATTTATGATGGGGAGGAGTCACGAGAGCGCCGACGTAGCCGAACTCGGGCGGCGACTCTGCGCATTCGACGTGAACCACAGAGGACCCGGGCGCCACAGCTTGCCGTGGCATGGGACGAATCAGCACGTGTGAGCGGGTCCGGGCGTGGAAACCCGAGGTGCCCCGACTCCAGGGAGGCGTCATGGACGCCCATGTCACTGCCCAGGGAAGCCCCATCGCCACGGTCAACCCGTACACCGGTGAAAGGGTTCGTGAGTTCCCGGCGCTGAGCGCGGAGGACGTAGGGCGCGCGATCGACGCGGCGCACTGTAGCTTTCCAAACTGGCGTGCCCGGTCGACGGCCGACCGGGGAGCCCTCGTGCAACGCGCCGGCCGGCTCATGAGGGAGCGCAAGGAGGAACTGGCGCACCTCCTGACCCTTGAGGTCGGCAAGCTGATCAACTCGAGCCGTGCAGAGGTCGACCTCGCGTCCGACATCCTCACCTACTACGGCGAGCACGGCCCCGAGCTGCTGCAAGAACGCCCCCTGCCGGTGCCCGAGGGCACGGCCGTGCTGGTGAACGAGCCGCTCGGCGTCCTTCTCGGTGTGATGCCGTGGAACTTCCCGCTGTACCAGGTCGTCCGATTCGCGGGTCCGAACCTCGTCCTCGGCAACACGATCCTGCTCAAGCACGCGAGTAGCTGCCCCCAGGCCGCACTGGCACTTGAGCAGCTGTTCACGGATGCGAGTGTGCCGAGCGGGGTCTACACCAATCTTTTCGTGCGGGGCAGAGACGTCGGGAAGATCATCGATGACTCTCGAGTGCAGGGAGCGTCACTGACCGGAAGCGAGCGGGCGGGCGTGAGCTTGGGCGAGATCGCCGGCCGCAATGTCAAAAAGTCCGTCCTCGAGCTGGGTGGCAGTGATCCCTTCGTCGTGCTGGACGGTCACAACCTCGAGCGCACCGTGTACGCCGCGTTCCTCGGCCGGATGGGCAACACCGGGCAGTGCTGCGTGGCGGCCAAGCGCTTCATCGCCCATGCCGACGTCTACGACGCCTTCGTCACCGGGCTGCGTGACCGGATGAGCGAGGTGCAACCGGGAGATCCGGTCGACCCCGCCACCACGCTCGGCCCGCTGTCCTCCGAGGCCGCGGCCGAACTCCTGATGGAGCAGGTTCGTGACGCGGTGGACAAGGGAGCCACGGTGGTGCTGGGCGGCGGGCGGCCCGACCTGCCGGGCGCTTTCGTCGAGCCGACCCTTCTCACCGACGTCACACCGGACATGCGGGCCTACCGGGAAGAGCTCTTCGGCCCCGTCGCCACGGTCTACCGGGTCGCCGACGAGGACGAGGCGGTGGCACTGGCCAACACCTCCCCCTACGGCCTGGGAGGCGCGGTCTTCGCCGCCGACCCGGAACGTGCTCGCGGAGTCGCGGACCGGCTGGAGGCGGGCATGGTGTGGATCAACCATCCGACCGCGTCCCGACCGGAGCTGCCCTTCGGCGGCATCAAGCGCTCCGGCTACGGGCGCGAACTCGGCGACGTGGGCATCGTGGAATTCGCGAACCGCAAGCTCGTGCGCTACGTGGACGCCGACGCCCCGATCGAAGAAGTGCTGGGCTGACTGCGTTCGATCACCCAGCGGCGGCGGCCCAATCGCTCGCTGGACTCGATGCCTTTGCGTGCGATCCGCACCCCGATGCGCTTGCCACGTAACCATTTCCGTAGGTCGGCGCGGTCGTAAGCTTTGTCCGCGTGTAGGCGCTGGGGCTTGAAGTAGTGGTCCCGGTGACCCTCGACCACGGGCGTCAGCCCTTCGCTGTCGTGGGTGTTGCCGGCCGAGACACCGACGAGACCGGCGTCGTCGAGCCCGTGCAGGACGGCGTCGTGCAGGCGGCCCCACACCCCGGCTCTGGACCAAGTGAGGAACCGGCGGTGGGCAGTCGACTTCGAAATCCCGAAGCATGGTGGCAGTGACCGCCAGGCGCAGCCGCTGACCAGGACGTAGACGATGGCCGCGAACAGGGTGTCATGTACCCCGCCCCATGCCGCCCACCCCCGGTTACCCTGCCACGGCCGGGACCCGCGGTGCGCCGGGTAGGCAACAGCGGTGACCGTGTGCGCCGTCTCGAGGGGTGGCGGTGACCGCGGCAGGTGGAGATGGATCCTGTCGCACCGCCTCACCGCGCCCGCGACAGATCATGACCCCGGGACGACGCCGCGCGCGGCGTTCCGGTGGCGGCAGTTCCTCGTCAGCCGGAATTCCTGGGCCACCCGGGTAACCGGCATGGGCCGCTCACTCACCTCCTTCACCCGCCGGATTTCCCCCGGTTTGCCGGTCTGGGCCAGGAGGACCCTGCCCGGCAGGAGGTGATCGTCGTGCCCGAACCCGGGAGCAACAAGTACGACACCGAGCGCGCGAGGGCCCGCAAGGAGGCGGAGCGGTCGGGGCTCTCCGACCAGGACGCCAACCGGGGGCCGCCAACGAGAGCTCGCGCCCTGGTCGTCCCGCTGTCCGCCGGGAGCGGCGCACCGAAGTCCACGGCGCCTTCATCACCGTCGCCTGCAGCTTGTCTGCTGGAGACGCATCAAGAAGGCCAACACATGAGCCCGGTTCTTGCAGGCCGGGGCTTCGAGCGCCGCGGCCACGCCTGGACCTCCGCCTGCCGCCCGAGCACGGACTTGAAGGCCTCCACCAGCGTTCCCTCCGTCACCCAGGGCACGGATGCGGGTAAGAAGATCGTGGGCCGCAAGTGACGCGTCGTGACCGACCTATCGGCCTCCTGCTGGCGGTGCTGGTCACCGCGGCCGGTATCCAGGACTCCGCAGCCGGCACCCGGCTGCGCGACCAGGTCGCCGCCGGCCGTCCCGGCATCTGCAGGGCGGCCCAGATGCTCCTCTCGCCGCCCGGCCCACCCACTGCAGCGCTGCTGACACCACCCCACAGGAGTTCCAACGAGGCGTCAGCCGGGGCCGCCCAGCATGATCTTCCACACTCGGGTCGCCACCTGGAGGTTCAGCCGGTCCTCGACGTTCGCGAGGTCGTTGCCGCTGATGTCGCGGATGCGCTGGAGCCGGTAGCGCAGCGTGCTGCGGTGGATCGCGAGGGATTCTGCGGTCTCGTCGTAGTTGCCGCCGCAGTCGAAGTACCGGGACAGGGTCTCCACCAAGGTCGCGTGGTGCCGGGAGTCGTAGTCGATGAGCTGCCCGAGCCACTCCTGTACGAACGTCTCCAGTTCCCGGTAATCGTTGCCGGGTCCCAGGATGCGGTAGAGGCCGAGCTCGTCGAAGAACGTCGTGCCGTAGCGCTCGCGGGAGTGGCGGCGCACGTCCAGGGCGCGCTGCGCCTCCTGGTAGTGGTGGGGGATGTCGTTCAGGGAGTCGGAAGGGGCGCTCACCCCGATCGTCCCGCACCGTGTTCCGGTCTCCCGGGCGAGCGCCTCGTACAGCGCGCGGGCGTGCGGCCTGTCGTCGGCGACCAGGACGACGTGGTCGGAGCGTCGGGTCAGCAGCGAGCGCATGCCCACGGCAGAGGCCGCCCGCCCCACGGTCTGCGCGAAGGAATCGTCGGCGGTCCGGTTCGACCACTGCACCACGACGACGTAGTGGCTGCGGTGCAGGTCGTGTCCGACTGCCTCGGACCGGGCGTAGGCGCTCGTCTCGTCCGTCCCTGCCAGGAGGTCGTCCACCAGCTCGCGGTGCAGCCTCAGCTCCACTTCGGCCAGATTGCGCAGGTGCGCCAGCTCCAGGGCGAGTGACGCGGCAGCGTGTTCCAGCGCGAGCACCGTGTGCTCGTCGGCCTCGTCCCGGGCATCGACCAGGGCCAGCACGCCCAGGATCTCGCCGTGCGGGCGGATCAGAGTGATCAGCCGGTCCCTTATCCGCACCGGCCCGACCTGACGGGCGACGGCGTGCAGCATTTCGTCCTGGCGCACGGGGTCCGGTTCGGGATAGGGGACGGGGCGGCTGGGCCCGGTCCAGGACCTCAGCCGACCGAAGCGGTCCTCGAGCAGCGCAGGAAGTCCAGTGAGCCCGTGCAGTGCGCGGGTGACGGCTTCCTCGCCGCCACCCGAGGCAGCGACGCCGGCCATGAGCGCGTGAACGGCTCGCTCATAGCCCAGCTCAGCCACCACAGAGATCAGTTGCTGCTGGAGGGCTGTGCGTTCGTCCCTCAGTCGGTGCAGCTCCAGCGCGTCCTCGCGTCGGCGGCGATGTGCGAAAGCGAGTGACAGTGCAGCAGCGGTGTGCCGGACGAGCGTGGCGAGCAGAGCGTACTCGGCATCGGTGGGCCGGGAGCGGGACGTCACCACGAGGTAGCCGTGGAGTCCCTCAAGTCCGCGTAGCCCCAGGGCCCGGCCCCAGGGCCTGCCGGGTACCGTCACGTTGCCGTCCTGCCCGGCCAGCTCCCGCACCCTCCGGCTCACGGCCAAGGCAGGCATCTGCCCGTCCCTTGGACTGGGGACCAGGTCGCCGTCCACTTTGAGGTATCCGGCCTCGGCACTGTATGGCCCCGCGGCGGCTACGTGGTCCATGGCCAAGCGCAGGATCTCGACTTCGTCCGGAGTGCAGAACAGGGCGCGGGAGAGCGCGAGCAGTTCGTGGAGGACATGGTCGGCTGGGGTGCGGGCGGGCGGGCGGGGTACTCCGCGCGCGGCCGTGCGGTGCCGCCCGGCGCTGCCCCGCGGAGGACTGCCCTTCCGGTGGCAGTAGCGGTAGTCCAGGCTGTGCGCCCGACTGCCGACCATGGGATCACTCCGTCCCTCGAAGCCTTCAGAGAACCGAGCGACATATCGCGTACCCGCTCACGGGCCGGCTTACCCGAGATGTGTGGATCCTTCCTCTCGTACTCGTGGGGCGACCGGACCTGTGCATTCCTGACTCGCCAGACGCAGGCGTGGAGCCACCCGGTTTGTCACCCTGGGGAGTGCTCGAGACTCTCCGTGCGCACCGGTAGGAACCCGGCGTGGGCCACCTGGTGCGGCTCCTGCCGCATGGTGACCTCGCCGGCAAGGCCGGCGCGGCACCCACGCATGTCCTGCGTTGGGGAGTCGAGCAGGCGATGGCGGCCGGCAAACCACTGCAGGAGGGTGAACACGATGGACCACCGCGGAAGCCCCCCGGGCGCGCAGAACAGAACTGCATGTTCCCAGGTGCGAACCATGAGCTCCTCTACCGAAGCAGGCACCTTCGCCCGGCCGGTCCGCCGCGCCGGGTGAAGAAGGCGGCCTGCCGCGAACCCACGAGAAGACGGAGATGAAGGGCGATGGTCATGCCCCTGCGGAGCCACCGCAGTGGCGGAACAACGGAGCGGCGCCTCGGGTGGGCCGGCAATCCGCTGACTGAATTCGACGAACTGCTCACTCAGATGAGCGGATTGCTCGAGTCCACGGTGGACGGCGCCGCGTCCGCAGCCGCGTGGCCCCCACTCGCGGACGTCACAGAGACCGACGACGCCTTCGAGGTCGAGATCTAACTCCCTGGTGTCAAGAGCCAGAACATCGACGTCGAGGCCAATGGACAGGACCTGGTGGTCACCGGAGAGATCAAGGAAAAGGAGCGCAAGGGCGTCCTGCGCAACGGCACCCGCCGGACCGGTGCCTTCGAGTACCGGCTGAGACTGCCCGCAGAGGTGGACGCCGAGAAGGTCTCAGCGGACATGTCGGCCGCTGTGCTCACGGTCAGCGTCCCCAAGGCGGAGGTCACCAAGTCCCGTCACATCCGGATCACCGAGATCAACGAGAGCGGCGGTCATTGAGCCGAGGAGCCCGGCGGTGCGTGACAACGGTCCAGAACCGTGGGGCGCTCCCGGAACGGAAAGGAGCCATGAGATGACCGAAACGGGTTTCTCCTCTTTCGACACCATGGTGGACAAGGCCAACCGGCTCCTCAGGGAAATCGAGGAGGCCAACGGCTGGCCCAAGGAACGCCGGAAGCAGTCGTACGCCGCACTGCGCGCCGTCCTGCACGGGCTACGGGACCGGCTCTCCGTCGACGGGGCCGCGCACTTCGGGGCGCAGCTTCCGACCCTGATCCGCGGCGTCTACTACGACGGATGGAAGCCGTCCGAGACCCCGGTGAAGCTGAGCGGCGAGAAATTCCTCCAGCGCGTCCGGGACGACTTTCCCTATGCGGTCGACGGCGGCATCGAACGAGTCGTGCGCACCGTGCTGGAGGTTCTGGAACGCCACGTCAGCGAAGGCGAGTGGGACCACCTCAAATCCGGTCTGCCGAACTCGCTGGCCTCCGTATTGCCGTAGCCGTTCGGCGGCACCGTGCCGCCGACCAGGAAAGAGCGTGTGCCACGGTGCGCAAGAAAGTTCGCGGTTCCGGACAAGGCCAAGACAGAGCTGAATTCGGTGACCCGAACACCGGCTCGCCGCGGTTTCGGGCGATGTCTGTGCCGACCCTGTCGACACGGGAACGGAAGAAGCCATCGTGCGGCGTGGCTGGGCAGCCACCGCACGCCAGGCGGCACGCGAGAAGCGCAGGTCACCCTGTCGTGCAGTCCTTCCAGTCAGGAGGACTGGCGCTGGTGCCACGTCCACGAGGCCCTGGTCTGATGAGCACGGCCGAGCACAGGCATGGCGCGATCCGCAAGACGCCGGACCAGTGCGGGGCGTTCCCGCGTCTGACGCCGGAGCAGCTCCAGGACCACGGCGGGCCCGAGGAACGCCCAAGGTGGCGCTGCACGGATCCGGCAGGTTCCCGGACGAACTCGGGCTGCTGGGCAAGGCGGCGTTCGATACCGCCGTGGGTGCGCGAGGCGGGGTTGCGGGTGTGGGGATCGTTGAGCGGCTGGTGCCGGACGAACTCCCCGGTCGGCGAGGCACTGGCCGGGATTCGATGGAATTCGCGTCATAACACCTGACAGGCATGGCCAAGCCGGCCACGGACCAAGGCCAGCCACGTCGGCAGGACCCTCGAATGCGGCACCGGACAGCGCACATGCCGCGCAACCGCTTCTTCCAGCCTTCCACCGGCCAGTGGGATGTCAAACAAGCGCTTGCGAGCGATTCTCAGGGCATGCGCGCAGCCGTATTCGGGCGCAGAGATGTCCGACGCTAGATGTTCTGGAACTCGTTCGGCAGTTGCGACATCACATCCTGGAACTCCGTGTCGGGGACGGCCTCTCCCAGAGTCATGAAAACCGCCGCAACGCCCCTGCGCGCCACAGCCTCATCGGCGCCCGCACGCTCACTCACTCGCCGGACGAACTCGGCAACGCCGAATTTCTGGGCGACATCCTCCGGTGGGACCAGGGGCGGGGCGATCTCGGCGGGCAGGACGCCGGCCAAGTGCCTGGCCTCGCCGCCGGTGATCCGCTCGGCCAGTGTCAGCATCGTGGCCCGGGTCAGCTCCCTAGCCTGCTCCTCGGGGACGTGGGCCCGCCGGCTGACGAGCCGGACGAACTCGTCGCTGTCCATGGCGCCTCCAATCCTGCAACCCATCACAGGTACCGCGGCATGCACTGCCCCAAACGGCGATCGAAATGCCGACGCGGACCTCGCGGGGCCGGTGCCGAAAGTGCCGGTCACTGCCCGCCCTCTTCACCTTCCTCGGTAAAGGGGCGCACCGCGTCCAGCAGGACCCTCAACGCACCGGTGAGCTCCCCAACCTCGGCGACGCACTGGGCGTACGGGTCCTGCGGGTACTGCCGCTCGGCCCGCTCGGCGGCGTTCGCCAGGATCTGCTCGGCGGCCTGAGCCGCGGCGCGCAGGGCGGCACGTTCCATATTGCCGGGCATGTGATCTCCCCTGGATTCGGGTGTCGGGCACAGGATTCCCCGGAATGCTTCGACATCGCCAGCAGCTGGTTTCGCCGGGAATGCCACAGGTAGGGCACGAGTACGAAGTGCCCCGGGACAAAACCTGAGGAGGGGATATGTCTTCCACAAGCGTACGGGACGTGCTGGACGCGCTACAGGACGTCGACTTCCCTGCGGGCAAAGAGGAACTGGTCCTGGCCGCCGAGAATGCCGGAGCGCCCGAGGAAGTGGTCAAGGCGCTTCGCGCCATTCCCCCGGACGAGTACGGTAACCGGGATGAGGTGGCCAGGTCGGTGCGCGTCGACCCGGCATCCGACCTGGACCTGAGCGCGGCGCAGCGCGCGGAGCAGGCCCGGCGCGGCGGCCGCCCCGGCCAATCGCAGCACCTGCGTGACGTCCCCAAGCCTTCGGTCCAGGACGAACTCGACCAGTCCTGATCCGCCCCGCACGGCATGCAGACACCGGAACGCCTCATGGACAGCGAATCGAGCACATTCGCCGCCGCCTGACTTCCCGGCCGGAGGCGTGTGAGCAACCTCCCGCCGGGTACACCGATACATCCAAAATGCCGGAGATGTAACTCGTGGAGGTGAGTTCTGATGACGCTACCCGCACGCCGACAGCGAGTCGGCGCCCTGGCGGAGCCCGGGGTCACCGCGTGGACACGCAACCCTCTCGCCGAGTTTGACGATCTGTTCAACCGGATGGGACGGCTGCTGGAGTCGACCGTGGGGGCCGGTGCCACGCCGGCAGAGATGCCCTGGATCCCGCAGGCCGACATCTCCGAGACGGACGACGCGTATGTGATCGAACTCGACCTGCCCGGCGTCAGAAACGAGGACATCGACGTAGAGATCACCGACCGGGAACTGGCGATCTCCGGGGAGATCAAGAAGCGCGAGCGCAAAGGCGTCATGCGGCACCGGACCCGGCGCACCGGACGCTTCGAGTTCCGGGTGGTGCTGCCCGGTGACGTGCGGGCCGAGAACGTGAACGCCGCGCTGTCCGACGGCGTGCTCTCGGTGACCGTGCCCAAGGCCCAGCCGGCGAAGGCCCGGCATGTGGAGATCAAGAAGGGGGACTGACCTCCGGTCCCCCAGGCCGGGCGGGGGCGGCGAGCGTTCGCCCGCTGCCCCCGCGGCACCCAGGCTAGCCCTCCGGCCGCCTTTGTCCATCGCCCTGTGAGGAGTTCTGATGGCAGTCACCGTTGAAGCGGTCATCCCGCTGCTGCGCGACGTCCGCGATGCCGAGGAGGCGGTCGCCGGCCAGTTGCGGGCGGATCTGGCCGCCGAACCCGCGAGGGACCACCGGCAGACCCTGGAGGACCACATCCAGGAGGTCGATGACCACATCCACGAACTCAATCGCCGCCTGGAGCAGCTGACCGCCCGAGGACCGTTGTCCGAGGCCTTCATCACCCTCGGCGGTCAGGCCGTGAGCACCGGCCGCGTGCTGTGGCGGCTGACGTCGGGGCTGCCGGCAGCCGTGCGGACCGGGCACGATGGTCACACTCCGCAACGCCTCCTGAAGGACATCGAGGAGGAGTTCGCCGTCGCGGCCAAGGCGGCGGCGGCCGCCCGCGCGGCAGAGCGTTTCGCCGATGAGATCGGCGACAGCCTCGACGCCGACATGCTCCGGGGCATCCGCACCGACGACGAGCGGTTCCTCAACAACCTGGACCACAGCCTGGAAGAGGCGGCAGACGTGGTGGTGCGCGTGAAGACCAGCGAGGCCGGCGGTGGAACCGCACCGGCCTCCTGAGCAGTGCCGCCATCCTCATCCGTCCTCGGGTGCCGGACCGCCCGGGGGCGGGTACGTCGCGCTCAGGCGCCGTGCGCTTCCCGGACGCCGAGTTCGTCGATGTGCCCCAGCAGGTCGAGGGGGTCGGCGTACACCCGGAACGCCTGGGCCCGCTCGAGTTCGTCCTGCCCGTATCCTCCGGACAGCAGCCCCACTCCGAGTGCCTCCGCCCGTCGCGCAGCCAGCAGATCCCACACACTGTCTCCGACGACGACACAGTCGCGGGCGGGGATTCCGAGCCGCGCCGCGCCCGCCAGGAACAGATCGGGGTCGGGTTTGGCACGGCTGACTTCCTCGCGGGTGATCGTCGGCACGTCAGGCGGCACGGCGAGTCTGGCGAACATGGGTGCGGCGTCGTCCCGGCGGGCGCTGGTGGCGATCGTCCAGGGGACGCCGCAGTCCGTCAGCGTCCGAAGAAGCTCGGCGGCTCCGGGCAGCGGCCGGATGGCGTTCGTCCAGCCTTCGAAGTGGCGGTGATGGGCGTTCTGCAGTTCATCGGCCTCCTTCGGCGTCAGCCGTACGCCGGTCTCGCGCATCATGGCCTGCACGAGCAGGCCACCGCTCATCCCGATCCTCCGGTGGATCCGCCAGATCGCCAGGCCGATGCCCATCTCGCTCAACGCCTGCTGCCAGGCGATGACGTGCTGGTAGACGCTGTCGACGAGTGTCCCGTCCAGGTCGAAGACGAACGCCGCGGGCCTGGTGGCCGTACCGTCGGACATCTTCCACATCCCTCCCGTCAGCGGCCGCTCCGGTGCCTCGTAAGGCGGCGGCAGCTGTCATACGGCGAACGGGTAGGTCTCGGGGACCTCGCCTTCCTGCCGCTCGGCCGTGCGCTCCAGGGGTTCGACTGCCCGGGTCCCATCGATGTGGATGACGCCGTCGAACTGGTCCGACATGCGCGCGCGGAAGTAGTGGCTCTGCCGCTCGGTCTCCGGCCGGTAGATGACGCCGATCGCCCGCTCAAGGCGCGCCTTGCGCAGCGTGTCGGCGGCCAGGGGCGTCCGGTTGAACGGAAGCAGGAACTCCTTCTGGCCGACCTGGTGGAACATGTCCTCGACGCTATCAACGAGTGCCGGGCGCACCGCCTTGCGCATGACCGGTCCTCCCCAGTCGTCCGCGGCTGTCACCGTGCCGGTGTAGGTGGTGAAGCCCAGCAGGCAGCAGTCATCAGGGTGCGCTTGCCGCACCAACTGGCCGACGTTGAGCTCGCCGCGGAGCGCGGCTTCCGTGCCCCTGGCATCCCCGAGGTGGGAGTTGTGCTCCCACACGACGATCCTGGCGGGGCTGCTCCGCTGGTGGCTGAGATGCTCGGCGAGCGCCTCCAAGGTCTCGACCATGTGGCGGTCACGCAGGTTCCAGAACGACACCTGCCCGCCGAACATCGTCCGGTAGTACTCGGCCGCGTTCTTGACCGTGCGCGCGTTCTGTTGGGCATAGTACTGGTCGTCCTCGGCGAGTAGTCCGTCCCGTCGTGCGTATTGCAGCGCATGGCGCTCCAGCTCGACGAGTTGGTCCACGACCTGCCGCTCGCAGGTCTCACCCGCTCCGAAGGCGGCCTCGAACCCCCAGGCCCGGGCGTCGCCGTCGGTGTTGTAGTGATCGAAGCAGGCGTAGCGCTCGCGGGCCCGCTTCGCCGCCTCGGGATCGACGCGGTCCAGGTAGCTGATGACTTCCTCGATCGAGCGGTACAGGCTGTACAGGTCGAGACCGTAGAAGCCCGCTTTCGCGCGCTCGCCGCCGGAGACGCGGTCGTTGTGTTCCCGCAGCCATCCCACAAAGTCCAGCACCGCAGTGTTCCGCCACATCCAGGTGGGGAACCGCCGAAAGCCGCGCAGTGACTCCTCGGCCGTGACGTCGTCGCTGCGGTCCCGGACGTAGCGGTTGACCCGGTAGGAGTCGGGCCAGTCGGCCTCGGCCGCGACCGCGCAGAACCCCTTCTCCTCGATCAGCCGCTGCGTCATGCGGGCGCGCGCCTGGTAGAAGTCGTGCGTGCCGTGTGTGGCCGCGCCGATCAGCACGAAGTGCGCGTTGCCCACCAGGTCGAACAGCGCCCCGTCGCCGGGCACGCCGTCCTCGACAGGGAACGCCTCGGCGCTGATGAGAGCGACCTCGCTCCCGCCCTCCGCGGCCGGCTCCGCGGGCCTGCTCGTCGCCCGGCGCAGCAGCTCCCGCACCTCCTCGTCCGTGATCTGGCGGAAGTCCCAGTAGGACGCGCCGACGGCGAAGAACGGCGACGGGGTGGTGGCGCAGACCACGTCGTCGGCCATGTCGGCCAGCTCGCGGCAGGTCGACTCGGAGGCGGCAGGCACCACGGCGACGATCCTCGCCGGCCGGTGGCGGCACAGGGCCTGGATCGCGGCACGCATGCCGGCCCCGGTAGCAAGGCCGTCGTCGACCAGGATCACCGTGCGGCCCTCCAGCTCGGGCGTGGGCCGTCCCTCCCGGTAGGTCTGCTCCTGGCGCAGCAGCTGCCGGGCCTCCCGCTCGACGGCGCTGCGCAGCGTGCCCGGCAGGATACCCAGGCCACGGACGACGTCCTCGTTGAGCACCACCAGTCCGCCGTCCGCGATGGCTCCCATCGCCACCTCCTCCTGGCCGGGCACGCCGAGCTTGCGGACCAGGAAGACATCGAGTGGGGCACCCAGGACCGCGGCAACCTCGTACGCCACCGGAACGCCGCCGCGCGGCAGGCCCAGCACGATCACATCGGGATCGCCGCTGTAGCGTTCCAGGAGCTTGGCGAGGACCCGGCCGGCATCTGCGCGATCACTGAACAGGCGGTTCGACATGGGCAAGCTCCGTGCGGTGTACGTTGCGTGATCGAGGCCGGGTTCCGATGCGCGGCTCCCGGGATCACGGCGAGGAATGCGCGGCTTTCGTCGTCATCGTTGGCGAGGTCATGCCCGCGTGCCCGGCAGGTCGCACGAACCGGCCTCAGTCGATGGGAGAGGTTCGTCCTTTTCGCTGTTTCACCGATAGCGGCTCGTGTACGACGAATCTGTGTCAATCGTACGTCCGGCGCCGCAGGCCGGTCCGGTCGCGCAGCACCCGCCGTGGCCGGATGCGGGGCGGATCTGTCACCACCCGGTCACCGGCCCCGATCGGCCTGGTGAGCGCAGGCCCCCTGCCGGCATCGGCGCGCCGCCGGGACTGTGACGCCTCGTCAGTCGAACCACCGCCGCGATGGCCCACCGCGGGTGCCGGCGTCCTACCGGCCCGCGGCAGCTGTCTCCGCCGGCCGGGTGTCCGGCTTGGCCTGCTGTTCCTTGAATCCCATGCCGAGCGGGCGGGCGAGTCCCAGGACGTCTTCGTCCACCCGCTGCAGATGACGCAGTGCCACCTGAGTGAGCCGGTTTCGCTGCTGCTCCGTCTCCGGCGCCGTCCGCCTTCCGGATCCGGGGGCGTGAGGGGCTTCGGAGTCCTTCTGCGCGGTGGCGGTTCCCGCCTCGGCGTCGAGAGGCTCCCGGCAGCCACCCTTGGTCTGCAGGCACTCGATGAGCGCGCCGAGGTTGCGGTCTACGCGTCCTGCCGCCTCGGATAGCCGCGCATCGCTCACGATCCCCCGACTGTCTGGCGCGGGCTGGGCGATGGCCGCGAGGTTGCGGGCGTGGTAGGCGGCCGTCTCCAGCAGTCCCAGGACGTAACGGGTGAGCCGCCGGCGACGGCGCAAGGGGGTGATCGGATGGCGCAGCGGCAGAGTGGCGGTCCGCAGATCGGCCAGTGCGCTGTCCAAGGCCCGTGAACGGTGGAGCAGGTCGACGGGGCGACCGCCGCCGAGCTCGGCCACACCCTGGCCGGTCACCTCACGCAGTCGTGAGAGCACTTCGCGGATCTGTTCCTCGGTGCGCTCCTGCGTGCGCACCGGCAACACCAGCAGGCCCACCACGACCGCGCAGGCGGCCCCCAGCGCGGACTCGCCCAGCCGTATCACGAGCAGGTCCGGGGTGAAGCTGCGCAACAGCGTGTAAAGCAGCCCGATCATCGCGGTGACGAAGAAGGACACCACCGCGTAGGAGATCGCGTAGAAAGTCCCGAACAGGCACAGGATGACCAGCGTAAACGCGGCCCAGGGCTGGTTGCCGACCAGGCCGGCCAAGCCGATTCCGGCCAGGACGCCGAGCAGGGTGCCCACCAGGCGCCGGGACCCTTTGACCAGGATTTCTCCGGCCGAGGAGGTGTTGACGAACACCACCCAGCAGGTGAAGACGGCCCAGTACCAGCGCTGCGGCGACAGCAGTTCGCCACCCACGATCGCCAGGGCCGAGGCGAGGGAAACCTGCACGGCGATGCGGGTGGTCGTGCGTTCCAGGCCGGCCGGTTCGCCCTCCTCCTCGGACTTCTCCTGTAGGGCGTCCTCGGCGTCGAGGACGGCGTCCTCGGTTTGCAGCTCCTCCCGGCAGCGCACGGTCTCGGGGCTGTCATCCGGACTCTCCTCGCTCTCGTCAGGCCCGGTCAGTGCCAGGCGCAGGCCGAGCAGGGCTCGGCTGACGTCGCCGATCGCCCGGAACACGTCCTGTACGGCAGGGGGCGCGTCGGGCAGCCGTTCGTCGTCGCGGTAGCCCAGGAGCCGGTCCCGCACGATCTTCAGGCCGACACCGTGGTCGCTGCCGGGAGCCCGCCCGGCGACCACTTTCAGCGCGTGCAGATCGGCGATGAGACGGTCGATGACCTCCTGGTCGGCGGTGCGCAGCGGTACCGAGACGACCGGTGGCACGCGGCCGGTGCGCTCGGTGGTGTCGCTGGCAACGGGATTGACCCCATGCAGGCCGAGCGCCCCCGTCAGCAGGACCGCGAGGTGTTCGGCGGCGACTTCCGCCTCGGCGATGCGCCGCTGGACATGGGCTGCCGTGCAGTGCTCCCGGATCGTGTCGTCCAAGTGGTCCTGGATCATCAGTGCTGCTTGATGCAGGGCAGCCGTGCGCCGCTGCAGACGGCGCACGGCCCGTTCGGCGCCGGGTGTTCCCGGCTTCTGCCGAGCCAGGTCGATGACTGCCTCAAGGTGCTGCACCAGTCGCGCGCGGAACGCCTCAAGCAGTCGTTGCAGGGTGCCCTGCGACGACGTCGGGACGAGCCCGAACCTCACCACCGCGCTGCAGACCGCACCGATCACCAGCAGCAGGCACAGCTGAGGCAGCCACTGCGGGTGAGGCCTGACGAACTGGGTGATGAAGAACATCTGGAAGGCGATGACGCCCAACGCGCTGCACCGTCTGCTGAACCGTCGCGCGTAAGCGGCCGCGAAGATCACCAGGACGCAGACCACGTCGCTCACCGATCGGTGGTGCACCAGCAGGGCTCCGAAAGCCAGGGCGGTCAGACCGGTCGGCAGTCCCAGAGCCAGCGTGATCGCCTGATCGCGCCGGTGCGGATCGGAGATGGCGAACGAGAAGACCTCCGCCGCCGTCGCACCGGTGACCAGGAGCGGAAGAGGGATGTGCAGCGCAGTCATCACGACGACGGACAGCAGCACGCTCAAGACGATGCGCAGCGCCTTCAGCAGCCGGATGAACCCGGGATCGGAGGCGATGACCCGGTCCCACGCGGACGTCCAGACATCCCCCACCTGCCCGGCCGGCCCCGCAGTGCCTGCGGGTACTCGTTGTGGCGCGGTGTCCTGGTCCGTGGCTGGGCCTCCCGAAGCGTTCCGGCCCCCGGTAACGGCTTCTGCGGCCGCCGACCGGCGTGATGGGGCATCCGGCGTGGCCCGAGCACCCTCAACCAGACGGGTACCCGCATTTTTCACCGCGATCACCGTGTCCCGCCGGTGGCTGCACCTCCCTCAAGACTGCCAGTCCTCGCCCGGTGTGACAGCCCGCGCGGCGTTGATCTTGCCGGTCGAAGTGCTCCGCGTCGGCCGTCTCCGTCCAGCGGTCCCTCCAGGGCGTGCCGGACTTGCCGCGCCGCGCCCTGCGAGGTCCACTGGCGTAGAGGGCTTCGCCGGGAAGGGGGCGTTCCATGAAACCGCAGGTACACGATCCGATCACGCGCATGGTGCGCCACGGCGGCCGGCTCCCGGCGGTGATGTCCCGATGACCGCCCACGTCGAACGCCTGCTGACGGTCGGCAGCCTGACCGGGGCGCACGGCGTCCCTGTGCATCTGGAGAACAACGTGTGGATCGTCGGCGACGACGAACAGGTCCTCGTGATCGACGCCGCCCACGAGCCCGATCTCATCGCGGAGGCGGTCGGCGACCGCCGTCTGGTCGGGATCGTGTGCACGCACGCGCACAGCGGCCACGTCGATGCGGCCGTGGAGCTGTCCGAACTGACCGGGGCGCCCATCCTGCTGCACCGCGACGACCTCAGGCTGTGGCACGACATCTACCCGGACCGCACCCCCGACGACGACCTGACCGACGGCCGGGAGATCGACGTCGCGGGAACGGAACTGACGGTACGTCACACTCCCGGGCACACGCCGGGCTCCGTCAGCCTGTACGACCGGGTGCTGCACACCGTCTTCACCGGTGACACGCTGCTGTCCGACGGTCCGGGTATGGCTGGGCGGGAGGGCTCCGATTTCCCGAGGATGATCAACTCGATCCGTGAGCGGCTGATCTCCCTGCCGGCGGACACCGTGGTCTGCCCCGGGCATGGCGATGTCACGACCGTCGGCCAGGCGGGGCAGCACGTCGATGAGTGGGTGGAACGGGACCTTTGAACCGGGGCGCCACCCGGAGTTCCCGCGTGCCGGGGGCTGGCTCGTATCCGAGCAACAGATCCTCGATTCGTTTGTTATCCACCACGTGCCGCCCATGGAGACACTGGGCATACCGAGCCAACAGCGCCCCTCCGCGGTATTTCCGGCTCGCTCGACCTCCGTCGGATCGACTCCGGCGTTCAGCCAGGTGGAGGAGATGCGTCCGACGCCTTCTGCCGCCGATTGAGGTAGCAGTCCTGGACCGCGGCGCCGACAGTGAGCGTTTTCATCCTTTAAGATCACCTGCACGTTAATCCCGTGTTTCTTGTTGCTTGCCCGAGTGGAAAGGCCGGTCGGCGGCGATTCGGTCGATCGGCAGCGGCATCCCGTCCGGCAGGAGGAACGCCTTCATCCACGCCGCCCGGACCGCCTCGGCCAGCGTCGGGGCAAGGGTGGCCAGAACCTCACGACTGCTTGCGGTGCTCCAGACCCCGCCTTTGCCCCCTGGCCCGTCAGCCTGAGGCTGGAAAGCGCTCACGGTCAGCTGGTCGTGGGCTCGCAGGGCTACCGCTTCGGCCCGGCTTCCGGCAACACCACGACCGTCGCCGTGCCGGGCGGCACCAACCTGCGCTACCCGCGGCTGACGGTGAGCGCCAACACGGGCTGGCTCGCGGGTCAGTTCAGTGAGGTGGAGGCGTATCTGACGTCGTGAGCACCGGAGTCCCACGCTTCGCCGCCCGGATCTGCTCGTCCCGATGGTCCGCAGTTCGCCGGAGCGCGGGACGACCGGCAAAGGTCTGCGGACCGACCGAGCGCAGCGCCACTGTCCGGAAAGGTGCCGAGTGCCGTGGCGCGGCTCGGGTCCCCTGCCGCAGGGGGCGCTCGTATTCCTTCGGTCGTCGGCGGTTGGTCCGTGCGTCAGGGCACGGACCGCTCGCCCACCGTGCCGACGACGTGCGGAAGCAGCGGACGCGTGTTGTGTCGTGTGTTCACGGCGTCGAGCATTTCGTCCGGGCGCTTCCGCCTGCAGGATCAAACGGCGACTTCGCCTCTTGTACTGGACGGACGAAGGGAGATATCAGCAGCGGAATGTCCACCGAGCCGCGCAGAATGCCATAAAATGGAAAATACCGTCACCCCGTGCACCGTTTGGCCAGAGATCGAGGTGACGCCATGAATGCCGTTGCGCAGGACAACTTCTCAAGGCGCCGGGGGTCTGCTATCGGGTGCCGAACCGGCTCTCCTGGCCCGTGCCAGCCGCACAGCACGCAACAGGCGCAAGGGGAAGAGCCCTACCAACGGTGCCCGTCGCCCGAGGTCCTCGGCGTCCTCGTGGTCGAACGCCCGCGCATAACGTTCCGCGTCCTCGGCGCTCGGATACCGCTTGCTGCCATGCGCCCCGCAATCGCGCTCGCAGCGCCAGCGCATGGTGGCGCCCTCGCTCTGGAAGCGGAACCGGTGTCCGACAAGACGGCAGCGCAGCACAAGGAGGGACGGTACGCCGGACACGGGGCGCGAGTCCGGTCCTTCGCCCGTACGGCGGATCGGCCGTGTCCCGAGGCGGAAGGGGCGGCGGCATGACCACCACCTCCGAACTCCGTGTCATCACCACGAAGGTCCCCGCCCGCCTCGACCGGCTGCCGTGGTCCCGGTTCCACCGGCGGATCGTCATCGGCCTCGGCACCGTCTGGATTCTCGACGGGCTCGAAGTGACCATCGTCGGCGCGGTCGCCTCACGCAGTTCGGCCGCTCCGGACGGTGAAGAACACATCGCGAGCTGGGAGGAACAATGCGGAACCGGACACTGAGCAAGATCGGCACACAGCTGTTGCGTCTGCGCCACGACTCGTCACAGAGCTCACAGGACCGGGCGGCGCCGGCCGACTACGGACTGGACCACAGGCAGGTGGCCGAATTCGTCGCCGGCACGCTGGACGCGGAGGGCGAGGCGGCACTCGCCCATCAGGTGGCGCGGCTGCTGCCCTTCCACTGGACCTGGCCCAACCGGGTCGCGGAGGAGATGTCGCAGATCATGGACCACGTCGGTGATCAGCGCGAGCTGTTGGTCTGGCTGGATCGGCACCCCGGCCTGCCTCGGCTGGTGGCCCGCCTCTACGTCTTCATGGGCCTCCTGGACAGGTACAGCGCGGTGCCCGCGGTCGTGACCGCGATGCGTGAGTACCGGGAGCGGACACCGTATCCGCCGGGCCTGGAGCCCTACTTGGTGCCCGCCACCGATGACGACACGCTCGCGAGCATTGCTTTCAAGGTCGAGAAACTGCTCGGCGAGGAGCGGACCCGGGAGGCCGTCGAACTGACCCTGGCCACTGCGGCATGGCTGCAGCAGATCGCCCCGCGCGCGGGGGAACTCAATCCTGACGTCGGCGACTTGAACGAGCTGATGGGGCAGGCTCGACAGGATATCCGGGCGGCAGCAGCCGACATCTGAACACGACTGTCGATAGGACGGTAAACGGCATGACGGTGAAACTGAACGCGACGGCGTACAACCACGCAAAGAAACTGACCGAAGAGGGCCGGATCGTCCTGGACGACCGGGACGAGTGGAGCGAGCACCAGCCTTCGGCAGCGGACGAGAACGCCTACCTCGAGGAGCACGGATTCAACGAGTACGCCAGGTGGTACCTGGGCATCGATGACGAGATGGGAGAGGAGACCAAGGGCCGGTACAAGTTCCCCTACGGCGATTTCGAGCGCGTCCACCGCTGCGGTGTGCTCTCTGCCGAGGTACGCGCCGGACAGCAGAAATACGCGGACATCGAGAACGCCGCCGCGCACCTGCACGGACTGCTGGACGGCAGGCGGGCCGGGAACCGGTGACAGCGCCGGAAAAAGTGCACCCTCACCCGGCCCCCGCAACTGTCGTTTGCCGCACACGAGACGACGTGCCGGCAGACCGAGTCGAACCTGCCGGCCGTGCTATGGGACGGTCCGCCAGACACCGCTGGTAGCAGCAGTGCACACGCGAGGATCTCCATCCGCATCCCGGACAGGCGGCCGACCCGGCCGAGGAGCGCACAGCGAGTCGGACCTCAGTGTCCCCAAGAATCACGCCTTCTACCGCCACCCCAACCCTCGGAAGAAGAAGGTCGGCGAGGCGAACCACATCCCCCACGCACAGGTGATGCCCACCTGCTCTTGATCGTCACGCACCCCCAAAACAGCGACAGAGCCCCAAAAGTGATCCAGAACCCAAATGCAGCCGTTGCCGACAGTCTCCGGCCTGCCCCGAGGCACCTTGACGGCCCGATGCATCAGTTCCACCCGCATGATGGCTCCCAGACGGCAGGAAGCAGCCAACGAATCGAGCGCATCGACCCATACCGGTGACCCGACAGGGTTCCTCAGACCCGCCATGCGGAGATGTCAGCGTCCGACGGCGTAGCGATCTTCGCGCGCCCCTCCAAGAGCGGGGAATCGTCCTCCGCGGGGCCGTCATTCCCGGCAACACCCAGCCGCCCCATGAACGCGGGCTCGCTGAGTGCCAGGACACTCTGCAGCCGCTCCCGCAGTTCCGTATACGGCACTCCTGTGCCAGGTTGCTGTGCTGCCACGGGAGAACAACGAGAGGCGCCAGGCGGGCGATGTCCGCCGGATGGGTGGGGTTGCGAAGCCGCTAGCAAGGGGCATGGCCGACCGGGACGGACGAGTCTGAGAGCAGACAATGTGCGGGGCCAGAACTCTGGCCGGACACTTGAGTGAGATCGCTCGCTGCCTGCATGGAAACCGGGGTGCGATGGCCATGGAGCATGGCACGACACGCTCTTCCACTGGAACGGACGTCGTGTACACGGGTTCCGTGTTCGGCGCACCGTGCTGGGTGAGCTTGACCAGCCGCGATCTCGACACAACGCAGCGTTTCTACAGCGCCGTACTGGGCTGGCGATGGCGCACTGCCAGACTGGGTGACCGCTTCCTGACCGCGCTGGCGGACGGGATACCCGTCGCGGGGGTCGCAGGGATGGCCACTGTCTGGCATATGCCGGTGGCCTGGACGCCGTACTTCGCCGTCGCAGACGCGGACGAGACGGTCGCCCGCGTCCGGGAGCGTGGCGGGACCGTGGCGGTGGGGCCGCTCTCCTTTGCGCCCGGCAGGGCGGCACTGCTCGCTGACCGCGACGGGGCCATCTTCGGGATATGGCAGGGCAGGCTCGTCACCAAGTGGGAGGCGTGGCGGCAGGCTGCACCGGTGTTCGTCACCCTCCACACTCGCGACGCTTTCGATGCGGCGATCTTCTACGGCGAGATCCTCGGCTGGGCCTCGGGTCGCTCTGGCTGCTGCGAGGTGGAGTACGAAGGGGAAGAGGTGGTGCTGCGCAGCCACGGTTCCGTCGTGGCGCGCATCGTATCTGGCGCGGTGGATACAGCGCCCGACCGCTCGGTCCGGCCTCACTGGCAGGTCCACTTCGTGGTGGCAGACGTGTCGGGGTGTGCCCGAGCTGCACGAGACCACGGCGGCGACGTCCTTGCGGAGTGCGAACACGAGGCGGCGCTGCGCGATCCTGACGGAGCACTCTTCATGGTGAGCTCAAGCCCGGACCACTGACGCCTCTGGCCGATCGGCCCGGAGCCGACTTGTACCGGTGTCCCCTCGAACCAAGGATCGCAAAGCAGGACGGACGTTGTCCGTCGAACGGTTCTTCGCCCTGAGGGAAGCAGACGCCGCCGCACCGGCAGAGCACTGGAACGGGCGGTGGCCGCGTGGGACAGCATCGGGGATGACTGACGACAGAAGCTATCCAAGGTGCACGGAGGAAGGAACACACAATGGCCGACACCTCGATGTCCGACCGCGCGGGATGGCGGTCCATGCTCGACGGGGTCACCGATGCACACAGCGGTGAACTGGTCACCATTGAAGTGGTGGGTCCCTCGATCGGAAGCCAGCACGAAGCGGAGCGGCTGCCGTTCTCCTACCTCACCTATGATCCGAAGGACGACGTGGTGGTCGTCGCCGTCGGGGGTCAGTCAGCGCGTTACCCGGTCGTCCTCCGCCATATGGTCCCCCACCCCAAGGAGGTCGACGTCTCTACGCCGGACGCCGCTGAGGCAGCAATCCGAGTGGTGGACCCGGAGGACACCGCAACCTTGATCACTTTCTTCCCTGCGGAGTCCAGGACTGCCTCATGAACCAGCCCTGACCGAACGGTCCGGCGACTGTGCGTAGAGGGACCGGAGCAACGGGATGTGCGCGACTTCCACCGTGTTGTCGATGAGCGCCCCGCCCGCAATGGGCTACCGACGAAATGAGGACGGTGGCACTCCAGAGCAAGACGGGCCGAGGCCGCTCAGGCCGCCGTCACCGCGCATGCCGAGGCGGTCGGGGAGAACCGCTACGAGCTGGAGCAGGCTGTGAAGCAGGCGGTCCGGCATGCCACGGAGGATCCAGCCGAGTAGCCCGGTGGCGGGAGTTACCTATCGTCGGGCCAATCGTCGAGCACGTCGCCCGTGTCCTCGTCGGTCAGGTGACGCGGGCGCCGGGCATGGTGCCGCGGTACTGGTCGACACAGCCCCCGAACGAGCCGGGCTGGCCACCCGGCATGTGGCTGGCCGCTCACCGTACGTAACCGCCCGCCGCCAACCTCAACGCCTCACCGGCCGACAGGCAGGCCATGGCGAAGAGATTGGCAGCTCGGTGACAAGTTTCCTGGAACGGCTGTTCCCGCAGTTGCTCAACCTTGGAGCCGAATCAAGCCACCGGGCCGTCAACTACGCCCGGGGTGACCTGGTGATCCTGGAAGACCAGGCGCCGGACGTCCAGGACGTCGCGCGGCCGGTCGAGGGAGACCACGCCGTTCACCCTGCCCTCGGACCAGGCGAACGCGGGCATGCCCACCCTGCCGGACACTGACACCCCGTCCAGGTCCGGGCGGTCCGCCAGGAGTGCGGCCAGGGCGGCCGCACCGCTCGGCTCGGTGAAGTCCCCCTCCCGCGGCGGGAACGGATCGAGGCTGGCCGCGAGCATGGCGTGCCCGGTACCTGCGGTACCGGGCACGCCCGGCCTCCGTGTCCAGCCGCCCGCAGATCGCGGCCACCCGGGCCCGGCCGAGCGAGAGCAGGTACTCGGTCGCCTCCCGGGCCCCGCCGGCATTGTCGACGTCCATGTACCACCGGGGTTCCGGACCGACCGGGCGTCCACCGAACACGACGGGCATCGCCGCCTCCTCGGCCATCCGGGCCAGCGGATCGCTCTCGCGCAGCGCCATCAGTATCACGCCGTCGGCGCCCTTGGACCGAAGGAGTTCCGCCACCCGTCTGCGGCCGCGGTCCGAGGCGGCCAGACACAGCATCAGGTGCAGGTCGGCCTCCTCCAGAGCGGCCGACGCCCCGACGATCACCTGGGCGAAGAACGGGTCCGCGAAGATGGTTCGTCGCGGGCCGGCTCTGTCAGCAGGCGGGCGGCCTTGCCGTGTCCACCAGCCTCTCCCAGCTCACGGGCGTGCAGGTAGCGGCTCAGAAGCGTGTCTGCGGCCGGGCGGGGCCGGCGCCCGGCCGGTGGCCGCGCGCGACAGGCGAGCGGGGCCGGAGTTGGTGGCGGGAGAAGCGGGAGACGAACCCGCGGGGTCGACGAACAACATGCGCGGCGACGGGCTGTGCGTGCTCCTGGTGTTGAAGTTCCCAACCGTCGACCAGATCCGGCGGATAGCAGCCCCGCACCTGGCCTACCGGCACACCAAGCCATTGCCCCGCGACAAAACCATCGGCGCGGGGCAACCACGTGATACACCACCCCCGGCGGCCGACACCGGAACCTGTCAAAGCGATCAAGGCAGGTAGATCGTTCTAACGCTGTGCCGGGATCAGTGGGCCGTCTGGTGCCGTCTTGTTGATCCAGGCCGCTGCGGGGACCTTGGGGGGCTCCGGTGGCTTGCGGACGAAGCGCTCGGGGTGCTTCGCGTAGACCGCCTGGAGGACGTCGGCACGCATCTCGCGGAGCTGTTCGGCGAGGCCGAAGTGCACGTCGTAGGGCGTGTGCAGGCCGATCCCGGAGTGCCGGTGCTCCTCGTTGTACCAGGTGAAGAACTGGGCGCACCACGCCCGGGCGTCCTCGAGTGATCCGAAACGCTCGGGAAAGTCGTGCCGGTATTTCAGGGTCTTGTACTGGCTCTCGCTGTACGGGTTGTCGTTCGACGTCTTCGGCCGCGAATGCGACTTGGTGACGCCGAGACAGGCCATCATCTGGGCGACGTTCTGCGCGACCATCGGGGACCCGCGGTCCGAGTGGATCGTCAACTGACCTGGCACGATGGCGTACTTGGCGATCGTCTCGGACAGGAACCGCTCGGCGAGGTCCTTGTTCTCCCGGTCGGCGATCACCCAGCCGACCGTGTAGCGGCTGAAGATGTCGATGATCGTGTAGAGGCAGTAGTAGACGCCCTTGACCGGGCCTTTCAGCTTCGTGATGTCCCAGCTCCAGACCCGGTTCGGGCCCTCGGCGACCAGCTCGGGAACGGTCCGGGGCGGATGGACGGCCTGGCGGCGGCGTTCACGGACCTCGCCGCACCGTCGCAGGAGTCGATACATCGTCGACTCCGAGCACAGGTAGACACCTCTATCGAGGAGGACCGCGTAGACCTCGGCGGGTGCCATGTCGGCGAACTCCGGGGAGTGGAGCACATCGAGGACCCGTATCTCCTCCTCCGGGGTGAGCGCGCGGGGCTGTCGGCGCCGTTCCCGTCGCGGCCTGGCCGGGGCGGGGCTCCGGCGGTGGTGGCGGTAGTAGGTGGCCCGGCTCACGCCGAGCGCGGCGCATGCCTGGACGCGTCCGACCAGAGCGGTGAGCTCTTCGAGGGCGTGGTCGCGGGCGGTAGTGAACGCCACGGCCGCAAACCGGGCCCCGGTCACTGGTCCTTCTCGCCGTTCTGGTTCGGGGCGCTGTCCGTGGCGAACTGGTCGAGCAGCGCGGAGAGTTTTCCCTGGACCTCGATGACCGTGCGGGCTTTGGCGAGGTCGGCTTCCAGGCGGGCCTTCTCCGCCTTCAGCTTCGCGATCTCCCTGTCGCGTGGGTCCGCCTTCGGCCGTCCGGCCGGCGCGGCGAGCGCGTCCAGGGCGCCCTTGTCCCGTTGCTGCCGCCACGTCGTGATCAACGACGAGTACAGCCCCTCCCGCCGCAGCAGGGCACCCTTGCCCTTCTTGTCCAACGACTCGTACTCGGCGAGGATCCTCGTCTTGTACTCCGCGGTATACCGGCGCGGACCGGTCGAACGGGCTTCCACCTGCGGATCAGGGGTCCCGTGGTCATTCGTGCTGGCCACCCGGGCACTACTCCTTCTCCGCCCTCGACTCAATGAATCATCCAGTATGCCTGACTCGACCTATTTTGACAGAGAGGGCACGGAACAGCGGCCTTTTCGGCTCAGCCCAGGTCGAAGGTGTTGGGCAGACCCAGCCTGTAGCGCGCTTCGTCGATCCGCTTCAGCGGCTCCATCTCCGGCGGCCGGTACAGCTCCCACACACGGCACCGCTCGGCGTCCGAACGGTCCGCATCGAGCAGGGCGTTGACGGCTCGCCGCGCGGACTCGTTGGCGCCTTCCATGGTTGCGAGGTCGACGTCGGTGCGGACGTAGTCGCCCGCGAGGAAGAAGTTCGGGATCGCCGTCCGCGCTGAGGGACGATGGTAGAGCGTTCCCGTGGGGTGGATGAGCAGCTGTTCGCGGTTCTGCGCGTTCGGGCCGCCCAGGCCTGTCACCGCCGGGTCCATGAACCAACCGAGGCGGTCCTCGTCCCTGAGGGTCGTCTTGCCCACGTCGTTCAGCCCGTCCTTCAGCTGAGCCCACAGCTCGGCGACGATCTCGTCCTTGGTGCACTCCTTGGCCGTCTTGCCGTACAGAAGGCCGGGCTTGTCCCACTCCGAGATGATCGTGGACAAGCAGTCGTGGGCTCGCCCGTCTCCGTAGTCGCGGGAGAAGTCCCGTACGTTCCAGAATTGCGCCTGGCCGATGGCCGTCACCGACCAAGGTGAGTCGAGGCAGTTAATGTGGCCGTGCACGACGGGCGTGGGGGTGCGCAGGTAGAACATCACGCCGGTCATCCAGTCCGTCTTCAGCGCGTCGCACCGGCCGAGCTGCGGGTCGGTGGCGCGCAGAGCCTTGCCCCAGGTGGCGCGGGCGTGTTCAACAGGCATTGCGGAGATGTAGTGGTCCGCGGTGATCGTGCGCTCGTGGCCGCCGTCGCGGGCCGCGACGCGGACGCCGGTCACCCGCCCGCCCTCGTAGCCGACCTCCAACACCTGCGTTCCAGTCACGAAGTCGACGCCGAGCGAGCGCAGATGCACCTCCCAGGGGCCGATCCAGGCCTCGCTGGTCGGAGCGTTCAGGACGCGGTCGATGTCGGCGTCGCCGTCCATCCCGCGGCCGAGCAGGCCCCACAGGATGAGGGCCTCGATGATGACGCGGCCGACCGTTCTGGTCGAGGCCACCTCGGCGCGGGTGGCGACGAGGTTGCGGGTCTGTCCGATGCCGAGGAGCGTCTGATATTCCCTGCTCATCTCTCCGGCGCGGATGAAGTCCCACCAGGCGACCTTCTCCCATTGGCCTTCTCGGCGGGCGTCGCAACTGGTGAGGTGGACAAGGAGACGGTCGGCGAAGTAGGCGGCCTCGTGAGCGGGCAGCCGGGTGCCCACGTCCAGGACGGACAGGATCTGGTCGCGGAGCCAGGACGCGGTGATGTCGCCGGGGGCCGGCGGGGTCGTGATCCGGCGCAACGGGAAGTGCAGGTCGGGGCGTCCGGAGCTGCGGGCGAACAGCTCCTCGGTTGCGTTGCGGAGGTTGCCATGGACGCCGCCTGCGTTGCCGGCGAAGGGGATGCGCCGCATCGTGTCCGGCAAGTTCCGATAGAAGCCGGGGAAGAAGCGGAAGCCGTGCTCGCCGGGTAGGGGCTTGCGGCCTCCGGCGGCCGTGCCGGGCACGTTCATCGAGCGGGCCTTGCCGCCAAGGGTGTCGTAGTACTCGTAGACGGTGACGGCGTAGCCGCGTTCGGCGAGTTCGTGGGCGGCGCTGAGCCCGGAGACGCCGCCGCCGAGGACGGCGACGCGCCGACGGGAGGGAGTGGCCGCTGCTGCCCCCGCTGCGGGCCCTAACGCGGTCGCGCCGACCACGCCGCCGGCGGTCGTGAGGAAACGTCTGCGGGAATGTCCGACGGTCGGGCGGGACTCCTGCACGTGTTCTGCTGCCATGCTTCCGGGAGGTTAGGGAGGCTCCCGGAAGCCCGGAAGCCTGTTTGCCGGCCTCACAGCATCCTCACCAACACAGGGGCATCGCCACATGAGCCCGGTCCTGACTTTCGTCGACGCCGGCCACGGTAAGGGTGAGCCGCAAGAGAGCTCAGCCGAGCAGAACGGACCAGGTGAACAGAACCCAACTGGCACCCAGCAGGGTGTCACCGACGATCGCCGCCCGGTCCTGCTGGTGCCGGCCGTGGCCGCGCACCATCGCGAGCGGCATACCGACGAGGCCGAGGACGAACAGGGCGGTGCCGGCCAGTGTCACGGGCAGCGGCCAGTGCTGGCCGCTGTGCAGGAGCACTCAGCAGGGCACGGCCCACAGCAGGACGGGGGCGATCCGGGGGATGTAGCGCCTCAGGCGGTGCAGTCGGCTCTGCCGCGGCGCTCGCGCTTCACCCCCGGCGGGCCGGGTGTTGCTGGTGGCGGTCACGCTTCCCCTCCCTGACCAGGCTGCCGTCTCGCGACCTGTATCCGGTCACCCCGGGGCCGGCCGGACCGGACCGCCGTTCACGAGCGCGGCCCCTTTGCAGCCGGGAAATGAGCTGGGGCAAAAACGGTGGCTGACCATCCGTTGGTCTTGCGTGGGTATCCCCGGCTTCAGCCGGGGAGGGAAACGCATCCTCGAACCGGAGGCGCGCAGCGCCAAAGTTCGCTGCGTTGTCAGTGGCCTGCACTACGTTGACGACAAGGACCGAGGGGGTGGGCTGGATGATCCGTGCGTACACGTTCCTGATGCGGCCCACTGGGGGTCAGGCGGGTGCGCTCGCGGAGATGCTGCGTGATCACTGCT
>NZ_JBSGDB010000063.1:0-27427 GCF_053602155.1 Streptomyces sp. NPDC004561 | reverse complement strand
GGCCGGGCGCGCGACCGGGCGGTTTTACCCGGCCCGTGCCCGGCGCGGCGCCGGGGTCAGGGCTGGATGGACACGTAGAAGGGGTCGTGGACGCCGTTGCTGCCCAGGATGCGCTGGTCGGCGTAGAAGTCGCCCAGGTCCCGGCCCGCCTGCTGGTTGTCGTCGCTGTCGATCGGCTTGACGACGTAGTTGCGGAAGTTTCCGAGGTCGACCGCGCCCTCCTGGGTGGAGGCGAAGGGGTACTCGTCGCAGTCGGTGTTCGGCGCCGGGTACTTCCCGGGGAAGTACGTACGGCAGGCGGCCCGCGCCGTGTTGCGGTGGGCGGTGATGTTGTCACGGTCGCGGTGCAGCGGCCGCCCGCTCGCCGGGGAGCCCGGGATGCTCTTGAACGGTATGCCGAAGATGCTGGACGGCGGCTGCGTGGTCAGCGGGGTGTTCTGGGCCTCCCAGATGTTCTGGGCGGACTCGGGCGTGGTGCCCCGGTGGATCGCCAGGGTCTGCGGCGCGACCCACGGGAAGACGCATCCGATGCTGCCGCCGGCCTGGATGATGTAGCTCGCGGAGTCGCAGCGCATGCCGCTGTTCGGGCCGTCCCGGGTGACCGGGCCGTTCTCCCCGCCTGCGGCCGTGACGTGCCAGTTGAGATGGGCGTTGCCGACCTGGTCGGCGCCGGCGCCGGTGGGCTGCTCGAAGGAGTAGTACAGGAAGTCGTCACCGCCCAGCACCCACTGCTCGACCGGTTCCGTGGTCGGCGAGCCCGACACCGTGTCGCACGGGCCGGAGCCGGCGGACGCGGTGCAGGTGGTGTTGACGGTGAGGGTGATCTCGGACATGTCGCCGTCCTGGACCCAGTTCCCGAGGAACTGCGCGATGTAGACGTCGCGTGCGCCGTTGCCCGTGTACTGGATGTCGACGAGATCCGCGTCGGCCGTGCCGACCTGGTCACAGCCGAACAGCCAGTCGCACACCACGTGCCAGGCGTGCAGGTGGTACGCCTGGCAGGAGGCGAAGCGGTCCTTGCCGTAGCCGTCGCCGCTGCGTGAGGAACTCTGCGCCAGGCACTCGTCCGGGGTGATGGAGGACACCGGAGTGGTCAGCGAGTTCTTGTGCGCTCCGGGCAGGGAGCGGGGCTTGACGGGTTTGTCGCCGCCGCGGACGGACTTCGCGGTCTCCGGCGTCACCTTGAGGTACACCTTGCTGGTCTTCTTGTGGTGCCCCGAGGCGCCGGTCGAGGCGCCGGCGGCCTGGGCGGTGCCGGTCGCCAGGAAGAGGAGCGCCGCCAGCACCGCGACCAGCGACCCGCCCCACCTCCCCGTACGCCGCGGCCGTTCACGTTTCGTGCCGTGCTTCGCGGTTCTTGACACGCGATTCCCCCTGGTTCTACCGAGTTGGTGTCGATCCCACGGGTATCACCGGCCAAGCCGTGCACGCCGCGAACATGACATATTCGCCGCCGCACCCGCACATCGGATCCCATCCGTCGCAGGGCGTCCGCATTCGGACGATCGGGGTCCGGCGGCTGAACTCGGCCTCCAGAACTACGCGATCCGGTAAGGCAGTTGGATTCCGACGAACTCATCGTGTTGTCAGTGCCGCGGACTACGGTTCTGCCGCATGGAAGCGGAGCGAGGCGTGAGCGGGCCCCACACGACGGCCGGGAGCGGCGCCCCCACCGCGCCGCCCGCCGCGGAACGGTTGGCCCGGCGCGCGGCGCTCGACCATGTGCTGCGCCTTGTCGCGGACGCCCCCTGGAGCGCGAGTCTCGTCCTGCGGGGAAGCATGGTCATGCCGGCATGGGTGGGAGACGCGGCCCGCGAACCCGCGGACCTCGACTGGGTGGTCCTGGAGGACGCCGTCGGGACCGACGGGCTGGACCCGTATCCGTACGTCGACCGGATCGAGACGGTGCAGCAGTGGCCCGAGGCAGCCGACGGGGCCGCCCGGTACGAGATCTGGACGTACGAGGAGTTCGGCACCGCCGGACAGCGACCGGTCCTGCCGCCCGAGGGACTGCGCTGGCTCGCCGACGAGGAGGCCGTGGAGACCGGCCCTCCCTATCTGGACCTGCTCGAACGCGTGGCCAGGCGCCCGCGGGCCGCCCCGGGCCTGGTGCTCGACGCCGAGCACGCGCGCGTGGACGGCACCTGGACCTACGCCTGCTACGACACCCCGGGCGTCCGGCTGGTCGTCCCCTGGCGCGCGGACGGTCTGCCGCCCGGCGAGGTGCGACTCGACTTCGCCCGGGACGAACGCCTCCCCGAGCCCCCGGTGTGGACCCTGGTACCGCGGGGCGACGGTGGCGCGCCCACCCCGGTGCGGACCGCGAGCCGGGACCTGTCCCTGGCGTGGAAGCTGCTCTGGCTGCACACCGACAGCCGCGACGGCGGCCGGGCGCAGGGCAAGGACCTGTACGACGCGGTACTGCTCGCCGAGAAGGAGGGCGCCGCGCTTCCACCGCGCCTGCTGCGGACGGTGTTCCGAGGCGCCGCGCCCACGGAGGCGGACGCCTTCGACCCCGCCGCGGTGGTCCGGTGGGACGTGGACTGGGCCGCGTTCCAGGAGCGGCACCCCCGGGTGCCGGGAACAGCGGCGGAATGGCTGCGCCGCCTCGCCCGGGCGCTGGAACGGATGCGCGTGCGGCGCCCCTTCGAGACGACCGCCGTCGAGCGGGATCCTGGACCGGCGCACGGCCGCCCCGGCGTCACGAGCGGTGCCGCCGCCGAAAAATGATGTGCCCGGCGCGCATGGCTCTCGTACTGTCGAAGCGTACCGAGCGCCGCGACCGAATCCGCGGCGCGCGCCGAGACACGTGGACACAGAGGGGAGCGGGCCGTGCGTGACCGTACCGCCGTCGTCGTTCCCCCCTCGCGGTCCGAGGTGATCCTGGTGTCCTCGTCCGTCCGGTGCCCGCTGCGCGGCCGGCACCGGACGCCCGTGACGCCCCGCTGACACCCGGTACCGCCAGGCCGCCCCCTCGGGACCCTTCGGCCCGCCCGGAACCCGTCCGACGCACCCGGAACTCCTCCGGTCCACCCGGAACGCGTCCGGTCGCCGTCGTACCGTCGTGTCGCCCGGTGCACGGGGAATCGCGCCGCCCTCTTCCCTGATTCGCAGAAAGGCCCCGGGCCATGCGCGCCACCACCCTCAGCACCCTCACCGCCGTCCGCAACCTCGGCATCCTCGCGCACGTCGACGCCGGCAAGACGACCGTCACCGAGCGGATCCTGTACGCGACGGGCACCACCCACAAGCGCGGCGAGGTGCATGACGGCACCACCGTCACCGACTTCGACCCCCAGGAACGCGACCGTGGCATCACCATCTTCGCCGCCGCGGTGAGCTGCGCCTGGGACGGGCACCGCGTCAACCTCATCGACACACCCGGGCACGTCGACTTCGCCGACGAGGTCGAGCGCTCGCTGCGCGTGCTCGACGGCGCGGTCGCCGTGTTCGACGCCGTCGCCGGAGTCGAGCCGCAGAGCGAGTCGGTCTGGCGGCAGGCCGACCGGCACGGCGTACCGAGAATCGCGTTCGTCAACAAACTCGACCGCGCGGGCGCCGACCTCGACCGGGCCGTCGACTCGATCCGCGGCCGGCTCCATCCCGCCCCGCTGGTCGTCCAAATGCCGATCGGCACCGAGGACGGCTTCACCGGCGTCGTGGACCTGGTCCGGATGCGCGCCCTGACCTGGGCCGACGGTGAGGGTACGGCCGTGGAGGGACCGGTGCCCGAGGCGCTGGGGGAGGAGGCGGTACGGCGGCGCCGGGCGCTGGAGGAGGCGGTGGCCGAGCTGCATCCGGGCGCCCTGGAGGAGTTCTGCGACCGGGAGACGCTCTCGGCCGCCACCCTCACCGCGGCCCTGCGCGACCTCACCCGTACCGGGGACGGCGTGGTCGTCCTGTGCGGCTCCGCCTACCGCAACCGCGGCATCGAACCACTGCTGGACGCGGTCGTGGCCTACCTGCCCTCGCCACTGGACGTGCCCGCCGTACGCGGTGTCCACGACGGCGCCGAGCAGCGGCGGGCCGCCGATCCCGAAGCGCCTTTCGCGGGGCTGGTGTTCAAGGTGAACGCCGGCGCCACCGGGCGCCTGACCTACGTGCGCGTCTACTCGGGCACGATCGAGAAGGGAGACACCGTGTGGGACCCGGGCACCGGGCGCACCGAGCGCGTCGCGCGCATCCTGCGCGTGACGGCGGACCGGCACGCCCAGCTGGAGCGGGCGGTCGCCGGTGACATCGTCGCGCTCGCGGGGGTGAAGTCCGCGCGGACCGGCTCCACGCTGTGCGACCCCGGCGCCCCGCTGCTCCTGGAACCGCCGGTGGCCGCCGAGCCCGTGGTGTCCGTGGCGGTCGAGGCTCGGCGCGGCACGGACACCGGCCGGCTCGCGACGGCCCTGGCCCGGCTCGCGGAGGAGGACCCCTCGCTGGTCGTACGCACCGACGCCGAGACCGGTCAGACCGTGCTGTCCGGGATGGGCGAACTCCATCTGGAGGTCGCGGTGGAGAAGATCCGCCGCGACGGCGGCCCGGAGGTCGGTGTGGGCCGGCCGAGGGTCGCGTACCGCGAGACGGTGGTCGGGGGAGTGCGCGGGTTCGTGTTCCGGCACGTCAAACAGGATGGCGGGGCTGGGCAGTTCGCCCATGTCGTGCTCGACCTGGAGCCGCTCGGCCCCGAAACCGGGGTCACCGGCTTCGAGTTCCGCTCCGCCGTGACCGGCGGGCGGGTGCCGCAGGAGTACGTGCGCGCGGTGGAGGCCGGGTGCCGGGACGCCCTCGCCGAGGGACCGCTCGACGGGCACCCGGTGACCGGGCTGCGGGTCACCCTCACCGACGGCTCCACGCATGTGAAGGACTCCTCCGACACGGCCTTCCGCACCGCCGGCCGGCTCGGACTCCGCGAGGCCCTGCGCGCCTGCGCGCTCGCCCTGCTGGAACCGGTCGCCGAGGTCACGGTCACCGTGCCCGAGGACGCGGTGGGCGGTGTCCTCGGGGACCTCGCCGCCCGGCGCGGCCGGGTCGCCGGCTCCGAGACGCGCGGCGGCGCGGCCGTGGTCACCGCGGCCGTCCCGCTGGCCGACCTGTTCGGCTACGCGACGCGTTTGCGCAGCCGCACCCAGGGCCGTGGCACCTTCACGACCCGTCCCGCGGGGTACGCCCCGGCGCCGGCGCGGTAGGAACCGCGCGTGCGCGGCCGGGGGCGCGGTCGGCGATCTCCTCGGCGACCGCGCCTGGGCCCCCGGGCTCCAGGACGTACGGATACGGAGCCCAGCCAATCCGCTGGTCCGCCAATCCGCCGATCCGCTGGTCCAGTGGTCCGCCGGTCCGTGCCACGAGTCGAAGCGGCTCGTGGCGCGGACCGGCGTCCGAGCCCGCAGCCCGTCGCCGCCCGCACCCCATCAACTCCCCGTCGACACACAACCGTTGTAGAAGCGGGCGACCGCGCTCCGGCCGCAGGTCACGGCCCTGCGGCCACCCGTCTCCGCCCCTCCGTGCCCGTGATTCCGGTCGTCGGCGGCCCGGCCGGAGCGGATACCGCTGCGGGATCCCTTGACGAGCGTTTCTTCAAGGGTTTAACTCACGTCCTAAATTAAGCCGTGAGGGGCTTCGGGGCAGGACCGGTGCCGGCTCCGTGAGCAGCCCCGAAGGTTCTCGACTCCCGGAAAGGGACACCAGGAGCCATGCGCAGCATCCGAGCCGCGGCCACAGGCGCCGTCACCCTGTCTCTCGCCCTCGCGGCAACGGCCTGCGGAGGCGGTTCGTCCAGCGGCGGCGGGTCCAACGACTCGCCGAAGACGCTGACGTACTGGGCCTCCAACCAGGGCGCCAGCATCGCCGTCGACAAGCAGGTCCTCCAGCCCGAACTCGACAAGTTCCAGAAGCAGACGGGCATCAAGGTGAAGCTGGAGGTCGTGCCCTGGTCCGACCTGCTCAACCGGATCCTGACCGCGACCACCTCAGGCCAGGGCCCGGACGTGCTGAACATCGGCAACACCTGGAGCGCCTCGCTGCAGGCCACCGGCGCGCTGGTCCCGTGGGACGCGAAGAACTTCTCGAAGATCGGCGGCAAGGACCGGTTCGTCGACTCCGCGCTCGGCTCGACGGGCGCACAGGGCAAGGACCCCGCCGCGGTGCCGCTGTACTCGATGGCGTACGCGCTCTACTACAACAAGCAGATCTTCGCCGACGCCGGCATAGCCAAACCGCCCACCACCTGGGACGAGTTGATCGCCGACGGCAAGAAGATCCAGGCCAAGGGCAAGTCCCCGCTCGGCGCCGAGGGCTCGAACCTGTCGGAGAACATCCACCACGTCTTCGTCTTCGCCAAGCAGCACGGCGCCGACTTCTTCACCGCCGACGGCAAGCCCGACTTCACCAACCCCAAGGTGGTCGACGCGGTCAAGAGCTACGTCGACCTGATGGCCAAGGACAAGGTCATCCCGACCGGCGACGCCGAGTACGCGCAGAACCAGTCCGTCAGCGACTTCGCCAAGGGCAAGCAGGCCATGCTGCTGTGGCAGTCCGCCGCCGCCAACCTCAAGTCCCAGGGCATGAGCCCGGACGCCTACGGTGTCGCCCCCGTGCCCGTGCTGTCCGGCACGCCCGGCACCGGCACCCAGGTCGACTCCATGGTCGCCGGCATCAACATCGCCGTCTTCAAGAACACCCACAACCTCGACGGCGCCGCGAAGTTCGTGAAGTTCATGACCTCCGACGACGAGCAGAAGACCCTCAACACGGCCTACAGCTCCATCCCGCCGGTCAAGGCCGCCCAGGCGGACTCGGCGTTCAACTCCCCGTCCAACGCCGTCCTGAAGAACACCCTCGCCACCAGCGCGGCCGCGCTGCCGCAGGTCGCCTCCGAGTCGCAGTTCGAGACCACGGTCGGTACGGCGGTGAAGGACCTGTTCGCCGACGCCGCCGCCGGGCGCGCGGTGACCACCGACTCGGTCAAGGCCGCGCTGCAGAAGGCCCAGCAGCAGATGCCGGCGGCGTGAACCCGATGACCACGACCGCTCTGCGGAATCAGGAGCCCGTGGGCGAGACCTCCCCCGGCGCGGCGGCGCGCGAACCCCGCCGCCGCGCCGGGCGGTTGCGTCGCGTCTCACTGCCGTACCTGCTGCTCCTGCCCGCCCTGCTCCTCGAACTCCTCGTCCACCTGGTGCCGATGGTCATCGGCATCGTGATGAGCTTCAAGGAACTCACGCAGTTCTACATCCGCGACTGGGGGAGTGCCCCCTGGACCGGCCTCGGCAACTACAAGGTGTCGGTGAACTTCGACGCCCCCGTCGGCGAGGCCCTGCTGCACTCCTTCCTCGTCACCGTCGGCTTCACGCTGCTGTCGGTCGCGCTGTGCTGGCTCATCGGCACCGCGGCCGCGATCTACCTGCAGGACGCCTTCCGCGGCCGGGGCCTGCTGCGCGCCCTGTTCCTGGTGCCGTACGCACTGCCCGTCTACACGGCCGTCATCACCTGGGTGTTCATGTTCCAGCACGACAACGGCCTGGTGAACCACGTCCTGCACGACCAGCTGCACCTCACCTCCAAGCCCTCCTTCTGGCTCATCGGCGACAACAGCTTCTACGCCCTGCTGACCGTGTCGGTGTGGAAGGGCTGGCCGTTCGCCTTCCTCATCGTGATGGCCGGACTCCAGAACATCCCGAGGGAGCTGTACGAGGCCGCCGCCCTGGACGGCGCCGGGATGCTGCAGCAGATCCGCCGCATCACCCTGCCGTCGCTGCGCCCGGTCAACCAGGTGCTGGTCCTGGTGCTGTTCCTGTGGACGTTCAACGACTTCAACACGCCGTACGTCCTGTTCGGCAAGTCCGCCCCCGAGGCCGCCGACCTCATCTCGGTCCACATCTACCAGGCGTCCTTCGTCACCTGGAACTTCGGCACCGGCTCCGCCATGTCCGTCCTGCTGCTGCTCTTCCTGCTCGTCGTCACGGGCGGCTACCTGCTCCTCACCTCACGCGGGCGGAGGACCGCCGATGTCTGACTCGCCCATGGCGCCGCCGCGTTCGTTCCTGTGGTCCCGGCGGGCCTTCCTCACCCTGCTCACCGGCTTCGTGCTGATCCCGGTGTACGTGATGGTCTCCAGCTCGCTGAAGCCGCTCGCGGACGTCACCGGCAAGTTCCGCTGGCTGCCGAGCGGGCTGACGATCCGCCCGTACATCGACATCTGGTCGACGGTCCCGCTGGCCCACTACTTCGTGAACTCGCTCGTCGTGGCCGGCTCGGCGACCGTCTGCTCGGTCGTGATCGCGGTGTTCGCCGCGTACGCGGTCAGCCGCTACGAATTCCGGGGCAAGCGCGTCTTCACGGTCACCGTGCTGTCGACGCAGATGTTCCCCGGCATCCTCTTCCTGCTGCCGCTCTTCCTCATCTACGTCAACATCGGCAACGCCACCGGCATCGCCCTGTTCGGCTCCCGCGGCGGCCTGATCATCACCTACCTCACCTTCTCCCTGCCGTTCTCGATCTGGATGCTGATCGGCTACTTCGACTCGGTGCCGCGCGACCTGGACGAGGCGGCGCTCGTGGACGGCTGCGGCCCGCTCGGCGCGCTGCTGCGGATCGTCGTACCGGCCGCGATCCCCGGGATCGTCGCGGTCGCCGTGTACGCCTTCATGACCGCGTGGGGCGAGGTGCTCTTCGCGTCCGTCATGACCAACGACACCACCCGCACCCTCGCCGTCGGCCTCCAGGGCTACTCCACCCTCAACGACGTCTACTGGAACCAGATCATGGCCGCCTCGCTGGTCGTCAGCGTGCCCGTGGTGGCCGGCTTCCTGCTGCTGCAGCGCTATCTCGTCGCCGGACTGACGGCAGGCGCCGTCAAGTGACCGACACCCCGTATTCCGAAGGGACTTCCGTGTCCGACCGCATCGACCTCGCCGCACTCCCGCACGACTTCCTGTGGGGCACGGCCACAGCGGCGTACCAGATCGAGGGCGCCGTCACCGAGGACGGCCGCTCGCCCTCCATCTGGGACACCTTCTCGCACACCCCCGGGAAGATCGCCAACGACGACAACGGCGACGTCGCCTGCGACCACTACCACCGCTGGCGCGAGGACATCGGCCTGATGCGCCGCCTGGGCCTGAACGCCTACCGGCTCTCCGTGGCCTGGCCGCGCGTGGTGCCCGGCGGGGTGGGCCCGGCGAACCCCAAGGGGCTCGCCTTCTACGACGAGCTGGTGGACGCCCTCCTTACGGCGGGCATCACCCCGTCCGTCACCCTCTACCACTGGGACCTGCCGCAGGTGCTCCAGGACCGCGGCGGCTGGCCGGAGCGGGACACCGCCTTCGCGTTCGCCGAGTACGCGTCCACCGTCGCCGACCGCCTCGGCGACCGCGTCAAGCTCTGGACCACGCTCAACGAGCCGTCCTGCTCGGCCTGGATCGGCCACTACGAGGGCACGATGGCCCCCGGCTGGACGGACCTCACCGCCGCCGTGCGCGCCTCCTGCCACCTGCTCCTCGGCCACGGCCTCGCCACGCAGGCGGTCCGCGCCGCCGCCCCCGACGCCCAGATCGGCATCGTCAACAACCTCTCCACCGTGCACCCGGCCACCGACCGCCCCGAGGACGTGGCGGCCGCGCACCGGCACGACGGCCACGTCAACCGCTGGTGGCTCGACCCGGTGCACGGCCGCGGCTTCCCGGCCGACATGACCGAGACCTACAACGTCGAACTCACGCTCTACGAAGGCGACTTGTCGACGATCGCGACGCCCCTGGACTGGCTGGGCCTGAACTACTACTTCCCGGCCTACGTCGCCGACGACCCCAACGGCCCGGCGCCGTACGCCCGTTCCGTCCGCCGCGAGGGCGTCCCGCGCACCGGCATGGACTGGGAGATCGACGCGAGCGGCATCGAGACCCTGCTGCTCCGGCTCACCGAGGAGTACGGCGCCCGCAGGATCCACGTCACCGAGAACGGCTCCGCCTTCCCCGACGTCGTACGCCCCGACGGCAGCATCGACGATCCCGAGCGTCAGGAGTACCTGGAACACCACCTCGCCGCCTGCGCCTCGGCCGCCCGCAAGGGCGCCCCGCTCGCCGGCTACTTCGCCTGGTCCCTGCTGGACAACTTCGAGTGGGCCTACGGCTACGACAAGCGCTTCGGCCTGGTCCACGTCGACTACGGCACCCAGGTGCGCACGATCAAGGGCAGCGGACACCGGTACGCGGACATCGTCCGCGTCCACCGCGGCCGAGCACGCCGGGCCGCCTGAGCCCGGCCCGGACCCCGGGGGCACGCGAGCGGGAGCCCGTGCCTCCGGCCTGCCGCATGGTCCTGAAGCGCAGGGTCCCTCCACCCCACAAGGAGGGCGACATGCCATCTCGAGTCCCGCGGGGCCTGCTCGCCGCACTGGCCACCACGGCCCTGCCGGCCACCAGGTTCTCGACGTCCACGCCCTCGCCGTAGTGGTGTTCCTCCAGCAGCGGCAGGATCTGGACCCGGCAGCCGACGGGGAATTGCATTCGATGTCTGCCGTTCACGCCTTTCTCGGAGAGAACAGCCCGCGGGCGTACGGTTCACGGTTCGGCAGCCGCAGCCAGAACTCCGTCTACTGCGTGTGGTCATCGGCCATGCTGATCGATCCCCTCAACAGCCGGCTCGGATGAAAGGGTAGGTCGCCGCCCGACACCCTTCGCCTTCCAGCGCTGGGGAAGTGCCGGGCGTCTCACTACTGCCCTGGTGCTCGCAGGCTGATCGGGGTTCGGATCCGCGTCCCGTCCAGGACAGTGTGGTCGATGGCCGGCCGGGGCCTGGGTGCGGCCGCGGTCAGCGTGATCGTGCCGCGGTCGCTCAACGCGGTCTGCCACTCGCTCGGCCGGGGACGGGTACCGCGCTCGCCGGCGGCCTGCGAGAAGAGCCTACGCACCGCGGCATCCTGGCGGCCGTTCAGACAGTCGGTGACGAGCTCCAACTCCTGCCCCGGTGCGACATAAGGCTCCTGAGCCAGGATGCGTCCCAGCACGAGTGCCGTCTTGTACGCGTCCGTGTCCACCGACGCCTCGGTCGACGGCACCAGCGGATCGTTCCAGTCGGGAGTACCGGCCTGGGCCTGCACGGGCGCACGTCCCACCCGGCGGAAGCCGTCGCAGTCCAGGAAATGGACGGCGGTGCCTGGGGTGAGCGACCACAGCACGTTGGCCTGCGAGATGTCCCCTATCACGAGCCCGGCGCTGTGGAACCAGCTGATGGCCTCCACACAGGCCAGAGCCAGAGCTCTGCGCTGCTCCGGAGTCGGCTGCCCCACCTCCTGCCAGGCCAACTTGGGTTGCCTGATCAGATACTGCAGTTCGAGCAGCTTCGTGGACCTGGCAGCGGTGCGCCACGTCATGTCGGCCGGGGCGCGCCGCATCAGGAAGCCGAGCACCCGATTGCCCTCGACCACCCGGCACAGCGGCCAGGCCGCAAGAGAATCCAGGCGGCTCCGGTCGGACTGGCCGAGGCTCTGCCGGAACGCGACCAGGTCGGCGAGGGCACCACCGTTGACCTTGGACGGGTCCTTGTACTCCTTGAAGAGCAGCGACCCTTCGGCCAGAGCGTGCACGTCACCCTGGCCTCCGCTGCCGACCCGGTCCCGCAGCGCGAGCGACGCACGAGTGACGTCCGTCCCGTCCTCCGCGCTCATGCTCCGTCCTCCCACACGCAGATGACGGTGCGGTCGTCGTCGTAGGACTTGGCCCGTGTCTGCGCCTGCCACAGGAAGTCGGACAGCGAGGGAATCTCAGGGCCGCCCCAGGCGTGAGCGAGGTGGTCGGCGAACCCCGGGTCCTTCTGGGTCAGGGGGTTGGTGATGCCATCGGTGCCGAGGAGGAGGACTTCGCCCGGGACCGTACGCAACATCATGGACTTGACGCTGCGGTAGGCGTGGGGAAGCGCCTCGGTGCGGGTGTCGAGGAGGCTGCTGTCCCCGGCCGGGTTGCCGTGTTCCCAGTGATCGCCCCGCAGGACGAACAGGCCGCCGTCGCCGACGCTGAAGACGACGCGCTCGCGGATGCGGGCGTCCGTCGGAACCAGCAGGACGTGCAACGTGGTGGAGTGCTCCGGGCCGAGACGCGATTCGCTGACTGCGCCGGCGATCGCCTTGTTGGCGATTGCCCGCAGCTCCCCTTCGTCCTGGGCGCTCAGGGCCGCATGAATGCTTTCCGCCTCCCGGTCCAGGTGAATGGCCGCTTGGCGCGTGATGCGGAAGGAACCGACGTGCGACGCCTTCGCCGATCCCACCCCGTCTGCGACCGCCAGCAGAAGCAGCTCGGCTTGCGGAGGGCCGATACGTACCACGGTCATGGCGTCCTGGCGGCAACTTCCCTCCCAGTTGTGGGAGTCACCGCGCACCGAAGCCGCCCGCACGGTGATGAGCCCTACCTGAGCTCCGTCCACTTGGACGGCAGAGGTGAAAGCGGCGAACTCGTCTCCGTCCCGAATTGAGGGCCGTGACAGAGGATGCGGCGGATAGCTGGGAGGTCGGTGACCGACATGATCGGGTACTCCGCGCAGAATGCCATCGCCGGCATCCGGAGCCTTCACGAGGCGTTCCGGCGCCTGGGGCGCAGGCAACTCATGCGCCGCGAATTGGGGAATCGTGTCGTGCGCGACGATCCCGGGCGGCAGGGTCGCATAGTAGGCGTCGATGTCGTTGCCGCCGGGGACGCGGCCTGCGTTCCCGGCATCCTGCCCCGCGTCGCCCGACTTCTCGAAACTCACCGGGCCGCTCACAGCTTGTCCAGGGAGAGGCTGGTGAAGCCGGGGATCTGCTCCTCGACCTGAAGCTCGAAGCCCTCGCCGCCCTGGGCGGCCATGCTGGTCGCCGAGCTGACGATGGAGCGGGTGAGGCTTGAGGCGAACTCCCGGATGGCCATGGCCGGGGAGATGGAATCGTCCTGCTGAATGAACGCCTTGAAGTTGGCCACCTCCGTGATGGTGGACCGTTCGGCGTCGCTGATACCGAAGGCGATGATCTTCGGCGCGTAGCGGAACGAGTTCAGTTCCTTGAGGTCCGTGCGCCAGCCCTCGTCCGTGGGGATGCCGTCGGAGAGGAAGAAGACCACCGGCCGGTACACGTCGTGACCGTCGGCCTTCAGCTCCGCGACGTCCCTCTCGATGGTGTTCTTCAGCAGGCGGAAGGCGGCTCCGAAGGAGGTGACTCCGCCGGCCGACAGGGACGGCAGCTGCGTCAGCTCGCTCAGGTCGGCGAGCGGCTGAAGCACGGAGGCCTGCGTGGAGAAACCGATCAGCGCGAAGCGGGTCTTGTCCGCGACGCTCGGGTTGGTGCTGATCTCCTGGTGCAGGTCGGGCAGTGCCGAGTTGATGGCGTCCACGCCACCTCCGGCCATGGAACCGGACTCGTCACACACCATGTAGAAGGGAAGGATCTGCATGGACTCTCCTGAGCTCAAGAAGACGGTGTGGCGGCGGCTTTGCCGTCACCGGGTGTAGAAGTAGAGCTCCAGATCGGCCGCGCCGGAGACGCCGCCGTTCCAGAAGTCCCGTGTCGTCGCGTCGACGAACATGTCCGGCCGTGCCGTGTGCAGGGACTTGTTGATCTCGCGGGCGTACGCCTGGCCGGCTCCGGGTTCGGGGGCCTTGCCGAAGGTCAGCACGAAGGCTGCGGCGCGCCCCTTGTAACGGGCGGTGGCAGCACGCAGCTCTGTCACCATCCGCGTGGTGTCACCCGAATCGGCCGTCACATGGAGCTTCACCGGCTTGCGCTCCACCGACCGCGGCCCCGTCGGCGTCGGACTCGGCTTGGCGTCGGCCGACGCCGACGGGTGAGCGGCGGCGCGGGCGGCCAGCGGATCGCCCCGGTCGCCCATGGACACCAGAGCGAGCACGAGCAGCATGTCGGCGAAGAGCCAACCGGCCAGGTGCAGGGGGTTGAACCTGAAGCTCGGCTTGCGAGGGCTCACCGTGCCGATCCGATCCCGGCCTGCAACTCCCTCGCCTGCCGCAGCTCCTCCTCCGCGCGCCGCAGTTCGCCCTCGGCACGTCGTTGGGCCGCCTCGGCCCCGACCCGCGCTGCCTCCGCGTCCGCTCGTGCCGAAGCCACGTCGGCCCGCGCGGTTTCCGTCTCACTGAGCGCCCGCGCCAAGGCGTCGGTGACGCTCGCGAAGCGGTCGGCAGCGTCGTGCAGTGCACGGCTGCGGGCCTCGATGCCCAGCAGCGCCTCGCGAGAGATCTCCGCCGCCTCGCTGGAGCGCTCGGCCACCGCGCCGAGATCGTTGAGCAGCCGGCCGTTGACGTCCGAGACAACCTCGATGCCCGTGGTGAACCCACGCTGCGAGGCGGCCAGCAGGGTCAGGGAGTCCTCGACCTGCCGAGCGGCGTCGGACAGCGCGCCGCGAACGCGTTCGCCGTTGTCACCCACCGCCGACTCCAGCCGGTCCGCGGCACGAGCGAGGACGTCGCGCATCGCGTCGCCGGCCGCTCGCAGGTCTTCCAACGCCTTGTCGAGCACGCCGGTCTGCCCGCTCACTGCGTCGGCCAGTTGACGCCCCGCCTGCGTCACCGGGTCGGCGAGATCCTGAACAGCGGTCTGGATGGCCGTACCGCTGTCCCGGACGGTCTCCTCGATCTGCTTCACCACTTGCTCGATCGGCCGCACGTACGACTCGGCCTGGGAGAGGCGCTGCTCCGCCTTGTCCATGGCCTCGCCCACGAGTTCCGCGGCGCGGGTGAGTTCCTCCTGCGTGGCGATGGCCTTGGAGTGCATCCGCTGGAGTCGTCCGGCCGCCGAGTTGAGCTCTGCCGCGAATCGTTGCGGAGAGGCGACACGATGCCGGTTGAGACAGAGCTGCGCATGCGTCAGAACCGGGCTGAGACGGGCGAGGACCGCCTGGGTACGCCACCGCGCCTGCTCCTCGTTGCGTTCGGCGGCGGTGCGCCGGTAGCCGTGGACCGCCGTGAGGACGAACAGCATCCCCAACGTCAGACATCCCGTTACGGCGACGTGCCCGAACCGAAACGTGTTACCCAGGTGCCCGTCGAACCCGGACTGCCACAGCTGGAGGAACGGCCGGCCCGCTGCCTTGGGGTCGTCCCCAGTGAGTGCTCCGTAGGCGCTCGAGGCCTGCCAGAGACCGAACCAGGTGAAGAGCAGAGGCAGAAAGACGAGGGCGCCGAGAATCCAGTCCAGGATGGAGTCGAACCGTCCCTTGCGGTCACCCTGTGCGCTCTCCGCGATGCTCTCAGGCCGTACGAAATGCCCCATGAGATCGAGCTCGGCCCATGGGTCGAGAGCCTCCGTGTCATCGGAGTCGAGTGCATGGGCCAGTGCGCGCAGTTCGTCGGCGCGCGGCGCGAGCAGCGGTTCCTGCGCCATGTCGTCGAGATGACGTGCCGCCACCCCGTTGTCGATTTGAGTCCCCGTGAACATTCCCTACCCCTGCCCGGCGGTACCGGGCCATCTGTGCAGATCCAAGTGCACGCAGCGCGGCGGTGCCTTGCCGCCCACGCCTGCGTGTCAACAAACATGGTGCCTACAATGTTCACATCTTCTTCACTGCCTGCGCAACAATAGGCGAGAATCACATGCCTGGTGCGGCGTGTTGGGAACCATCGATACCGATCGGTGATGTAGAGGGAGGGCTGCGTTGAGTGGTGACGGAAGGCGACGGGGGGTCATTCAACTGGGTCGAGGAGCGGCGCCCGTCCAACCTGAGCTTGAGACGCGGCCCCCGCGAGAACCGCAGACGCGCACCGTGGACCTCACCAAGCAGACGCCGCGCGCTCACATCACCGGCCGGGGTATCCTGCAGGTGAACCTCAACTGGTCGGTCACCGCCGAAGCCGACCTCGACGTGGGCTGCATGGTCCTCACGCGCGACGGCACGGGCACCGCTGTGCAGCCCCTCGGCGAGACGTGGGGCAGCCTGGACACCTGGCCCTACGTCAGCATCGACCAGGACGACCGGACCGGCGAGACCTCCGACGGGGAAACCCTCCGCATCAGCCTTGAGCATCGCCGCGAGTTCACCAAACTCCTCGTCTACGTCTACATCTACGAGGGCGCGGCCGACTTCCGGACGCTCGGAGGGGTCGTCACCGTCAGCGCGCCGAGCGGCACCTGGCGCATCCATCTCGACGACTCCCCGGCCGGTGCCACCGCATGCGCCATCGCGCAGTTGACCCCGGGAGAAGACACACTCGACCTACGACGCGAGGTCCGCTGGTTCACCGCCCGGCCGTGGCTGTCGAACCAGCAGCTCATCGACCGGGAATATGGCTTCGGCTTCGACTGGGTGCCGGGCAGCAAGCCGCCGTTGTGAGCGGGCGCCGCTCGGGCACGTGTCCGGGGCGAGCCGACTACAGCATCGATGGCAGCGCCGTCCGCAGCCACATACTTGCTTGCTCCGGCTGGGCATGGGTGTCGACCCCGAGGACGTGGAGGAGGCCGAGACTGCGCTGAGGGGCCCCGATCCGCAGAGTGCGTCGAGCGTGCCCGCCGGGCTGGGGATGGACGATGACCGCCCTCGGGGCGTCGGCGGGCGTGTAGCCGGCGCTGTAGGTCAGGAGTTGGTGGATGTCCCCGGCACTGACACCATGGCGGTCGTACCGCTTGTACTTGGCGTCGACGGGCAGCAGGACAGGTGCGTCCGCGTCGGGGCGGGGGAGGCTGAGCAGGAGGTCGGGGCGGAACGTCGAGGTCTTGCCCAAGTCACCGCGGACGGTGATGCCCATCCCTCCATGACCGGGAACAGGGCGGCCGCCGTACCGCGAGGCGGCCTCAGTGGCGAGTCGTCGGACGACGGCTTCCCAGAGCATGGGCATGGCCAGCAGGAGGCCGCCCGCTGTGGTGCCCCGGTCGGTCAGCAGGTCGGTCACGCCGCCGCCGCGCAACAGCAGGCGGGCCCAGGTGTGAGCGGGACGGTACCGGGCGTTGAGACGCGTGTACTGGGTGCGCTCGAGTGCGCGCAATGCGGCGGCGGGCGTGCCGGAATGCGGAAACGCGTCGGCGATGCCGTGCAGGGCACGGGCCAGTCGGGAGTCGGTCGTCAGGCTCAGCGCGGCGTGCAGCGCGACACCCAGGACGCGGTTGTCCCAGATGTCCGCCTCCCTGCCGAAGGTGCGGACATGCAGCTGATCCAGTTGCCCGAAGTGGCGGGTGGCCTGCGCGGCGAAGTCCAGGCGCCCTCGCAGTACCGGTTCGAGGCTCTGACGGCGGACGTAGTCCCGGCGCAGCCCTTCCCGGAGGAGCTTCTCGCACTCCTCCAACAGCGCGGCGACGACGAGGTCGGCGTAACCGTCGGGGCCGGTGGACCAGCGCCTGGCCGTCGTCGGCACAGGGGCGTGCAGCGCGTAGGCGAGCCAGGTCATCAGCTGCTCGCCCTCGATGGCGAACTTCGGCTCGACGACCAGCCGGACGCGGTCCAGGGTCAGTACACCGACGGTGGCCTCGGCCTTGAGGCGCCATCCTGTGCGGCCCGCGGTCAGACTGAGACAGCCGCGGGCCTGGAGGGCGTGCAGCCGGGCGATGTCCGCGGCGGTGAGCTGGTCGGTGCCCAACTCGGTGGACTCGTACTCGCCGAGCCGGACCTCGGGGCGGTGGTCAGGCGTCAGGCCCCGTCGCGCCGCTGGTGAATTCGGTCGCCAGCGCGTCGGGTAGATCCTGCGGGGACATGACGACGGATCGTCCGGTGCCCTCGTCGACCAGGCCGCCGAGGATGCGGTGGAGCAGGTCGGCCCGGCCGAGACAGTAGTCCTCCAGGAGCGGGACCACCTCGTGGTGGAAGGCGGCGGCCAGGTCCTCCTCGGTGGCGAGCGGCTCCCCGTCGCGCATCAGGTAGGCGTGCCCGATCTGGTGATCGGGGTCCAGATGGCGGGCGATACGGCTGTTGAGGGACTCGAAGAAGGCCGCCAGGTCGAGTGGGCCGACCGTTCCCGACACTGCGTCCGGGTCGGGCGGCACGGGCAGGAAAGCGAAGCGGCGGCGCACCGCGGCGTCCAGGTGGCTGATGCTCCGGTCTGCCGTGTTCATCGTGCCGATGATCCGGACGTTCGCCGGCACGGAGAAGCTGCGCTTGCTGACCGGCAGATCGACGGGCAGGTTCCTTTTGTCGAGTTCGAGGAGAGTGATCAACTCGCCGAAGATCCTCGGCAGATCACCGCGGTTGATCTCGTCGATGATCAGGAGGAAGGTCTGGTCAGGACGGTCGGCGGCACGGCTGCACAGTGTGTGGAACAGGCCGTCCGCGAGGTCGAGGGTGAGCCCGGAACCCTTGGCGTCAAGGTCGGGCTTGAAGCCCTCGACGAAATCCTCGTATCCGTACGAGGGGTGAAAGGTGACCAGCCGTACCCGGTCACCGCTGACCACCTCGGCCTGCGCCTGAAGACGTCGCTCCGGTTCCGAGCCGTCGAGTACGTCCGCGCGGCCGGCCAGGGCGAGGGCGACGCCGAGGGCGAGTCGCGTCTTGCCGGTGCCGGGCGGCCCGTGCAGGATCACCTGGCCCTTGCGTTCAAGGGCGTCCAGGACGGCCTGAATGTCCTCGGGCAGGGTGACCGGAGCGGTTGCTTCGGCGGGATTTGTGTTCTGCGGGGAGTCGGCCCGCTGGCCGACGATCCTTGCGAAGAGAGAAGGGGCGACTCGGGCGAAGGTGGACCGCCACTGCTGAGGCTCGGGCAGCTTCTGCGCGTGGGACGCATCCCAGACCACCGGGACGACGTGCTGGAACTCCTTGCGAGTGTCCGAGTCCTCAAAGCGGTAACTCCCGCTGACCGTACCCGTCGCCAGGACCTCGTCCACCCCTCTGTTGGCGACGATCCGGTCGCCCTGTTCCAAGTCCCGGAAGGCCAGCAGGCGACGGGCGAGGGTCAGGCTGCCTCCCCTTTTGTCAGGCCAGTGTGCGTCCAGCGCCTGCTTCAGATCCGTGTCACTCTGGTAAAGGGCGAGGTCCCCGAGTTCATCCCAGCCGACGCAGATGAACCCGCTCTCCCGGCACTCGTCCCACAGCCTGCCCCGCTCGCCAGGGGCGATCTTCCAGATGGTGCGGTGGCGGGGACGCGGGTCGAACCGTTCGTACAGGAAGCGCATCACCTCCTGGCCCGTCCAGCCTTCGAACTCCTCACAGGATCCGACGAGTTCCATCAGGCGGCGATTGCTCCGCCATGCCGGTGCGTCACCTTGCGCCGAGCCACCCAACCGGGTGATGAACTGGCGTAGATGTTCCCCCGCATAGATGGGCAGAAAGTGCTGGGGGAAGTAGGTCGCCAGTGACTTCGTCACCAAGGTCGGCCCGAAGCGGAGCACTTCAAGGTCGTCCAAGGCCTCGAAATCACCCGCCGCTACAGCGTCGAAGGCCTGTACGAACTGTCCGCGAAGTTCCCTCCAGGCGTCCTGCGGTTCCATGCCACGCAAGGGAGCCGCCAGGCGCCACTCACCCGAGTTGTGGCGGTACATGATGTGCTTCGCGGCGCTGCCGCCCTTGATACTCCCCAGGTTCGGTGTGAGGAACTCAAGCAACCGGCAGTACGTCGATTCCGCCCCGGCGGGCGCAGGCTGCCCGAGCGCATAGCGCTCAAGTGGCAGCGTCCCCCAGCCCTCCAACGGGAACCGGGACAGTACCCGCTCCCGCTCCTCCTCGGCTGCCGATTCCGTCTCAGCGACGGCCGCCCGATCGAACCGGCCCGCCGCCGCGCGCACATCCGCCCCACCTGTCATGCCGCCATGATGCCGGACGAGGGCGAACCCGCCGCCAGGTGTTGGTCATTCATGTACGGGCGGCTCTGTCGGCTGACACGATGGACGGCAGGGGCGGCTCCGTACTCGCGGGGCCAAGGTGACGGAGGCAGTTGGGGGAAGCGTGGAAGACTGGATCTACATCCTCAACCCGACAAGGACACGCTGGACGGGGAACCTTCGGACAAGGAGACGATCCGCAGACTCGCGCGGGCAGAACCCGAACTCGACCTGTGGCTCAGCCGGCGAAACCGTATGAGCGAAGGCGACCGCCTGTGGTTCTTCTTCAGCGCGCCGGAATCGGCTGTCGCTGCGGTGGCCGAGGTCGACGCGGCGCCGTACGAGGATCCGGAGGACCCGGAGTTCTCGTACCGAGTCGAGGTGACCCTGCTGCCGGAGGCGACGGACGCGTTGTACGGCAGTCCGGTCAGCCGGGAGGAACTGGGCCTCGGACAGGTGAGGTCGGTGCAGAAGGTGAAGCCCGAGGCGCTGCCAGTACTGCTGGCGAAGGCGGGGTTGTAAGACGACCAGGACGATGACGGAGACGGTCCTCCTGCTCGTGAGCCGTCGTCCGTCGAGTGGCCCGTACCTCCCGTGCACTGGAGGAGAGCGACGAGATCTTCGTCTACACCACGCACGGATGCTTCCGGACGCGCGACCTCGGACGTGTGGTGTTCCCTCCAGAGTGGTCCAGTTGAGGGTGCCTCCAACGACGATCCCGAATGCGGGTACGGCCTTGCCGAGGCCCTTCTTGGTGAGACGGAAGCCGAACGCCTTCGCGAACTGCGTGGAGACCTTGGTGACGGCTGACTCACTGAGGACTTCCCACGTCTTGCCGCGGAAGAGCGCCTGGGTGAGCCGCGAGATGTCGGCCATCGCGGCGTGCCCGCTCGCGAGACCCGTCCCACCGTCCGCCGTACGGACTGCACAGCAGTGCCGCTCCAGTTCCCGGCACACGCAGTTCTCCCTGCTGGGCAGCCTGGAGAACAGAGCGCCATGGCTGAAGCCCCAGCTGTACACGTCCCAGGCTGTGAAGGGCCGCTACCGCACCCTGGACCTCGCCCGCCCGGGTATCGTCCTGGTCCACCGTGCCAGCGCGAAAGGGCTGGGGTTCGACACGGTCGTCATCCCCGACGCGCACACCGACGCGGCTACTGATCCCACCTCGGCGGCCCTGCGGATGACCTACTACGTGCTGGCCACCCCGTGATCGGCGCGAGCTCCACTTGGCCTATGAGGGGGAGATCGAGCCACCGCTGCTGGCCCAGGTCGGTCCGGGCGAGCTGATGCGCGGCTGATGACCGATGCCCGAGCCCCGCGCGCCTGGTGCGTTCGGCGTACGCACCGACTCGGCTTGCTCGCCGCGATCATCTCGGACAAGCGACGCGGCCGCGCGGTTCATATCGGGCGGTGACTGAACCGCACGCTGCTACGCGACGTATCCCCGGCCGTGGGAGGATCCCTCAGGTGAACGTGTCCCCGGCCGTGCGGAGCCTGCGCATCGCGATGTTCGCTGCGGTGTGCGTGCTGCTCGCTGTCGCCGGGCACGGGCTCGCCATGGGTGACATGCCGCCGCTGTGGGCCGACGCGGCCGGGTTCCTCAGCGTGTTCGCGCTCGGCTGGCCACTCGGCGGGCGGGAGCGGTCGCTGCCCGGTATCGGGGCGGCCATGCTGCTGACCCAGGCGGGGCTGCACCTGGCGTTCGGCGCGGCCCACCGCGGTATGCACCCGGACGGCATGGCAGACATGCCCGGTATGCCCGCACAGGCGATGCACGCCCATACGACCGCCCACGCCACCCTCGCCCACCTCCTCGCCGCTCTCGTCGCCTCCTGGTGGCTGCGGCGCGGCGAGGCCGCCTTGTGGTCGTTGCTGCGGCGCACCGCCGCGCTGGTGCCCGGCCTCGTCGCCTGGTGGCGGGACGCCTCGCTGCCCGCCCCGGCCGGCCCGGTGCTGCGCGCCCCGGCCGGACCCGAGTCGCCCCCGCGGGCCCCGCTGCGGCACGCGGTCACCCGGCGTGGGCCCCCGGCCGCGATCCCGTACTCGATCTGACACCCCTCACACGTCACTCGTACGGAGATCGACACACCCATGTCCATGTCACGCATCACGCTGCGCCGTGCCGGAACCGTCACCGCCGTCGCCGCCGCCTCGGTCCTGCTCGCCGCCGGTGCCGCCTCCGCGCATGTCACCGTCCACCCCGAGAGCTACGCCAAGGGCGCCACCGACGGCGTGCTGACCTTCCGCGTCCCCAACGAGGAGGACAGCGCCTCCACGACCAAGGTCCAGGTCTTCCTGCCCACCGACCACCCCGTCCTCGGCGTCCTGGTCCACCCGCAGGACGGCTGGACCGCCAAGGTCACCACCACCAAGCTCAAGACGCCGGTCAAGACCGACGACGGCACCATCACCGAGGCCGCCTCCGAGATCACCTTCACCGGAGGGAAGATCGGCGCCGGGCAGTACGAGGACTTCGACGTCGCCTTCGGGCAGCTGCCCGACGACACGGGCCAGCTGGTGTTCAAGACGCTGCAGACCTACTCCGACGGCAAGGTCGTCCGCTGGATCGAGGCGCCCGCCTCCGGCGACGACGAGCCGGAGAACCCGGCGCCAGTGCTCAAGCTGACGGCCGGTGACGCCTCCGCGGCACCCGCCACGGCCAGGAGCGGCGCCGCCGCCAAGGCGACCGACGCCGGCGACTCCACCGCCCGCGGGCTCGGTATCGCCGGTCTGGTCGTCGGCGTCCTCGGCCTCGCGGCCGCCGCGTTCGCGATCGTACGGAGCAGGTCCGGGGGCGGGCAGCAGCAGTAACGCCTCGCCGTCGCATCAACGGGCAGGGGCCCGGACCGAGTAACGGTCCGGGCCCCTGCCCTTGCCGCCGTCCCGGCCCCGGTGGATTCACCGGACAACGAATCAACTGTCCCGGCCCGGGCGGATTCCCCGGACAACCAACCAGCGGGACCTGATCACCAGGGTCAGGCCACCGACCACAGGGTGGCGGAACCGGCGTCGCCGTTCTTCTCGAGCAGCCGGCCTCCGGCCGGCGCTGAGGCGCCCTCACAGGTTCGCCCCGCGCAAGGTACGGCGCTCAGCGGGCCGCCAGCTCCAGCAGCCGGGGCTCCACCGGTACCTCCGCCACGGTGCGGGACGTGCGCCACAGCCACAGCACGTCCCGGCCGAAGGACCACAGCAGCGAGCCCAGCGCCAGTAGGACGATCGCGAGGTTCGCCAGGTGGGGGAGGAGCTCGGCGCCCGCCACCAGCAGGCAGACGCCCTGGATCGCGGCGACGGTCTTGCGGGCGAAGGACGGCGGCAGCGGGGCGTTCAGCCAGGGGGCCACGCGGGCGGCGGCCACGAAGCCGTAGCGCATCCCGCCGATCAGCAGCACCCACGGCCCCAGCTGCATGGCCACGTACACGCTCAGCACCAGGATCAGGAACGCGTCGACCTCCATGTCGAAGCGCGCGCCCAGCGCGGAGGAGGTGCCCGTGTGGCGGGCCACCTTGCCGTCCACACCGTCCAGGAGGAGGGCGACGGCGGTGAGACCGACCAGCAGCGTCACCGGCGGCGCGCTCTCGAAGGAGTCGGCGACCAGCGCGGTCACCCCGCCGACCAGGGTGGCCCGGCCGAGCGTCACCCGGTTCGCCGGGCCGAAGGAGCTGAGCCGGGAGCGGTGCAGGGCGCGGGAGAGAACCGCCCAGGTGGCGAACGCGAAGGCGAGCCCTGTCAGCCAGCCGGCCGGTCCCATGCCGATCGCCGTGCCGAGCAGCGCCAGCAGCAGGATCTGCACGCCCGCTCCCACAGCGGTCTCCTGCTGGAGCCTCGCGTCATACGTGTTGTTCAGGGCCACCGCACACCCTCCGGCCGAGTGACAGAGTCGATCAACGCCGCGTACTGTGCGCGGCCTGTGCACTTCTCGGTACGTGAACAACTTCCCGATCGTTCAGGAGGATGCCGATGAACCGGTCGGCCCGCGCGTTCTGGCTCCGCTCACCAGGCCACGGCGAGCTGCGCGACGTCACTCTCGAAGAGCCCGGCGCGGACCAGGTCGTGGTCCGCGCCCTGTACTCCGGAGTGAGCCGCGGGACGGAGACCCTCGTCTTCCGCGGCGGGGTGCCGGAGAGCCAACACGCCGTGATGCGGGCCCCGTTCCAGGAGGGCGACTTCCCCGGCCCGGTGAAGTACGGCTACCTGAGCGTCGGCGTGGTGGAGGAGGGCCCGGACGCGCTGACCGGCCGTACGGTCTTCTGTCTGTATCCGCACCAGAGCCGTTACGCCGTTCCGGTGAGCGCCGTGACCGTGGTGCCCGAGCGGGTGCCCGCCGAACGGGCCGTGCTCGCGGGGACCGTGGAGACCGCCGTGAACGCCCTGTGGGACGCGGCGCCGCTCATCGGCGACCGGATCGCGGTGGTCGGCGGCGGTATGGTCGGCTGCTCGGTGGCCGCGCTGCTCGCCCGCTTCCCGGGCATCCGGCTGCAGCTCGTCGACGCCGACCCGGCCCGCGCGAAGACCGCCGAGGCGCTCGGCGTCGACTTCGCCACGCCCGCCGACGCCCTCGGCGACTGCGACCTCGTCGTGCACGCCAGCGCCACCGACGCCGGCCTGGAGCGCGCCCTCCAACTCCTCGCACCCGAAGGTACGGTGGTGGAACTCAGCTGGTACGGCGACCGCCGCGTCTCCCTCCGGCTGGGTGAGGCCTTCCACTCCCGGCGGCTCGGCCTGCGCAGCAGCCAGGTCGGCACCGTGTCCCCGGCCGCCCGTCCGGGGCGCGGCTACGCCGACCGGATGGCCCTCGCCCTCGACCTGCTCGCCGACCCCGCGCTGGACGCCCTCATCACGGGGGAGAGCGCCTTCGACGAACTGCCCGACGTCATGCCGAAACTCGCCTCCGGGGAGATCCCCGCGCTCTGCCACCGCATCCGGTACGGCGGCAGCGGTCTGACCTGAGAAAAGGGTGAGAGGACGCTGAACACGGGGAAGCGAAGAGCCGTACTACTCGGCATCCCCCGGCAGGCAAGGGCGAGGGGGACCAGACGCGCCGCACCTGGAGGGTCGTCCGTTGTTCAGCATCACCGTCCGCGATCACATCATGATCGCCCACAGCTTCCGCGGCGAGGTCTTCGGGCCCGCGCAGCGACTGCACGGCGCCACGTTCCTCGTGGACGCGACGTTCCGCCGCGCACAGCTGGACGAGGACAACATCGTGGTCGACATCGGCCTCGCCACGCAGGAACTGGGCGCGATCACCGCCGAGCTGAACTACCGCAACCTCGACGACGAACCCGAGTTCGCCGGCGTCAACACCTCCACCGAGTTCCTGGCCAAGGTCATCGCCGACCGGCTCGCCGAACGCGTCCACAAGGGCGCCCTGGGCGAGGGTGCCAAGGGACTCTCGGCCATCGGCGTCACCCTCCACGAGTCGCACATCGCGTGGGCGAGTTACGAGCGTGACCTGTGACCGAGGTGACGCTGCACAAGGCCGAGAAGACGCGGCTGACGTACGTGCCCGCGCAGTCCGCACCCGCCGAGAACGCCGGAATCATCCCCATGTCCCTGCGTACCGTGCACTTCGTCATGCCGGGCGGCGTCGACGACCAGGCCGCCCCCAGCGGCGGCAACGCCTACGACCGCCGGGTCTGCCTGGACCTGCCCGGCTTCGGCTGGCAGGTCACCCGGCACGCCGCCGGCGGCGCCTGGCCGCGGCCCGACGGGGCGGATCGAGAGGGGCTCGCCCGCACCCTGCGTGAGCTGCCCGACGACAGCGCCGTCCTGCTCGACGGGCTGGTGGCCTGCGGCGTCCCCGAGGTCGTCGTCCCCGAGGCCGAACGGCTGCGGATCGCCGTCCTGGTGCACCTGCCGCTCGGCGACGAGACCGGCCTCGCCCCGGCCGTCGCCGCCGACCTCGACGCCCGCGAACGCGCGGTGCTGCGGGCGGCGGGCGCGGTGATCGCCACCAGCGACTGGGCGGTCCGCCGGCTCGTCTCCCACCACGGCCTCGCGCCCGAACGGGTGCACGTGGCCGCGCCCGGCGCCGACATCGCGCCCCTCGCGCCCGGCACCGACGGCGTCTCCCGCCTGCTGTGCGTGGCCGCCGTCACACCGCGCAAGGGCCAGCACCGGCTCATCGAGGCGCTCGCGGCGGTACGCGACCTGCCGTGGACCTGCGCCTGCGTCGGCGGCCTCGGACACGACCCCGAGTACGTCGCCCACCTGCGGCAACTGATCGCGCGGCACGGCCTCGCCGACCGGCTGGAGCTGACCGGCCCGCGCTCCGGCGCCGACCTCGACGCCTCCTACGCGTCCGCCGACCTGATGGTCCTCACCTCCTACGCCGAGACCTACGGCATGGCGGTCACCGAGGCCCTCGCCCGGGGCATCCCGGTCCTCGCGACCGACGTCGGCGGGCTGCCCGAGGCGGTCGGCCGCGCCCCCGACGGCGGGGTGCCCGGCATCCTCGTCCCGCCGGAGGACCCCGCCGCGCTCGCCGCCGAGCTGCGCGGCTGGTTCGGCGAACCCGACGTACGGCGTCGCCTGAAGTCCGCGGCCCGCGGCCGCCGCGCGGCCCTCGACGGCTGGGCGGCAACCGCCCGCAGCCTGGCCGGAGTTCTCCAGCGACTTCCCGAATCACCGAGGAGGGCGGCATGACCGGCCCGAAGACGATGACAGGCGGACCGACTCCGGCGCAGCCGGGGGCGAGCGAGGCGGAGCGCGTGGCCGGAGGCGGCAGGGGGCCCGAGGGCGCGTGGGAGGCCGATGCTTCGGCGGTCGGCGAGGGACAGACCGAGGCCGAGACCGTGGCCGGTACGGGATCGGGTACGGGGGACGGGGGCGGGCTCCCCGGGGGCGCGGCCGGTGCCGCTGCCTCGGCGAGCGCGGCCGGTGCGGGCAATCCGGGTGAGGCCGTCGGCGCCGACGCGCCGGGGTCCGCCGGCGACGGCGCGCCCGCGCCCGTCATCGCCGGTGCCGGGCCCGTCGCCCGTCCCGGTGAGCGGGCCACCGTACGGCTGCGGGACGGTGGGCCGGAGGAGGCGCCGCGGTACGCGCCCGAATGGCTGCAGTTGCGGGAGGGCGCCGACGCGGCGGCCCGTGCGGAGGACCTGCTCGACGCGCTGCGGATCCGGCTGGCCGACCGGCCCGGCCGGGCGGGCGGCCTCGTCGTGCACGACCTGGGCTGCGGAACCGGGTCGATGGGCCGCTGGCTGGCGCCCCGGCTGGACGGCGCCCAGCACTGGGTCCTGCACGACCGCGACCCCTATCTGCTGCACTTCGCCGCCGTGGCGTCCCCCCGCGCCGCCGCCGACGGCAGCCACGTCACCGTCGAGACCCGGCGCGGCGACGTGGCCCGGCTGACCCAGGACGCGCTGGCCGGAGCATCACTGGTGACCGCCTCCGCGCTGCTCGACGTCCTCACCCACGAGGAGGTCGTCGCCCTCGCCGACGCCTGCACCGGGACCGGCTGCCCCGCGCTGCTGACCCTCTCCGTCGCCGGACGCGTCGAACTCACCCCCACCGACCCGCTGGACGCCGAGATCGCCGAGGCGTTCAACGCCCATCAGCGGCGCGCCGGGCTGCTCGGGCCCGACGCGGTCACCGTGGCCTCCGAGGTGTTCTCCGAGCGCGGGGCGACCGTACGGCTGCACCCGAGCGCATGGCGGCTGGGCCCCGAGGACTCCGCGCTGACCGAGCAGTGGCTGCGCGGCTGGGTGGGGGCGGCCGTCGACCAGCGGCCCGAAC